>DASXEJ010000212.1 GCA_036490175.1 Pirellulales bacterium
CCCCTCGTCGATCGTGGGGGTTGCGCGCGAGGCACGCAACAACCGCGCATAGCGCCAGGCAACTGCTGCCCAAAAGGCCAAAACGCCGGCCAACCAGCCCAACATCATCCACACCGCCGGTGACATAGCGCCGTCGCGAGATAGGGGTGACGCCTGCACCGGCACGGTCTCGTCAATCGGCGGAGCAGCCTGCCCCGTAGACACGGCCGCTTCCTTCGGCTCGGCCGTTCTTCTGCTCAGCGACAGTGTCTGGGAGATACCCGTTTGATTAACAAGGGGCGCAATAGCCCAGCGACCCACGCTCCAAGGTGCGGTCAGACCGGGAGGCAGGAATACCTTTAACAGCACGAGCAGCCACAAAGCATGGCGTAGCCGCGGCGAAATTTGGCGTGCTGTAACAACCAGCACGGCGGCCACCAGGCATGTCAACAGCGCCAATTGCCAGCTGGCCGGCACGATCCAATCTGACCAGGTCTGCGCAAGTCGATCGATGGCCCACACGACATTGCCCTCCTCGCCTAACGCGACGATTTTTTATTCTTACGTTTGTCGTCAAGCCGCCGTTTCAAGGCGCGGATTTCCGCCTCAGAAAGGTCGGCCTCGTCGATGAATTGAGCCAATACCGGAGAACAGGCCGCGCTAATCAATCGCTGGAACACGTTACGCACTTCTCGGCGCGTCATATCGTCACGGTCGGCCGCCGCGCGATAAAGATACGAATTCCCGACCTGGTCATAGGCCACGGCCTCTTTTGCCACGAGTCGCGACAGGAGTGTCTTCACCGTCTTGTAGGCCCAGCCGCGACGGTCCGGCAGCCGGGCGTAGACATCGCGTGCCGCCAAGGGACCATGGTCCCAAATGACCTTCATGACTTCCCATTCGGCCGGCGAAAGCGGCGTCGGATCGTCGTGCGACGGCATGAACGCTCTCTCTCTACGAAAACCATGTGTGCCCGCAACCCTGGCCATTAGACTACATATGTAATCCTTTGTCAACAAGAATGGTGTGTCGCCTTGCAGACTGGGATTCGCGCCGCGCGCCAACGCATCGAACAAAGGAATCCATCGTTGCTCCTAGTCGGAACGATCGAGAAATGCGGCGATGACCGTGCAGCACAAGTTTGGAAACAAATGCGGTTCGCTCTGGCGTCGACCTGTGGCGGCGAGCGTTTCCTCCGAAGATTACTCCACCCGCACCCAATCAAGCTGCTTAGCGCTCTTGCATCGTCCCGGTGCGCGCGATTCCACGCGGGCACCCGCAATCTTCCCCTAATTGCGCCCCGCTATGACAGCTTCTTGTCACTCCCCCCGTCCACAATATTGGGCTGCCACGGCGTGAACTATCGCCTGGCGATCGATACCGCTGAAACGACGACATTGAATGGTGCCCTATGGCTGACGTTGCGGCCATCATCCCTGAACGCTGCCGGCCGGCGCTCGCCGATTTGCTCACCGCATACGACTACGCCATGGATGGTCAGGTCGATCGATGGCAGTTTGCCATCGAGCTGACAGGACTCTTGGCCAGTGGCGCCACATTGGCCGACGTACGCTGGCTGATCGCTCGACGATTGGCCGAGCATGGCAAGGAAATCACAATTCCGGGCGACGCGCAGCGTTCGTTCCGGTTGTTGGCCGTTACCTCCTTCCCGCCCGACACCTGCCTGACGCTCGCGCCAGACGGCGCAGCGATAATTAGGCGCGTGCTCGGCTCTCGTCCGGCGGATACTTCTGACGCGGACAATTTAGCGACGTCGCGCGCGAAACCTCGATCCGCGCCGTCCCAAGAAAGCGCGTCTCGCAATCTGCCGCAATGGATCGCCGACCGGCGCGAATTGCGCTACAAGAATCAGGTCGTGAAGCGCTACCGGGTACCAGCGCCGAATCAGGCGCTCGTGCTGGCGGCTTTTCAAGAAATGGGCTGGCCGCATTCAATCGATGACCCATTACCTCCGGCACACGATCAGGATTCGAAGCATCGGCTGCAAGCCACTGTGAAATCGTTGAACCGCAATCAACGCAAGTCCTTGATTCGCTTTCACGGCAATGGCAATGGTCGGCAAATCTGCTGGGAACATGCGCGTGCGCGTTAGCTCGCATTAGGGTCGCAACCTGGGCAGTGATCGGCTGACGGCCATCGTGGTGACTGCTCCGTCAGTCTGATGCGAATGTGCAGGTTCGATACAAGCGTTATGCACCTGCACCTGAATCAACACTCGATCGTGTCCATGTTGCGTCTTGCGAAGCGATGCAGCGCGGCCCAAGAATCAAGGCCGTTCGTATGATCCTCTAATTTGCATTTACCTCGTCAATTCCCATGCGTTCGGCCATGACGACCTTCCCTTCACCCACAAGTTTGCGTCGCGACATCTCGCCCGCCGGCGTGGCGGGCTACGTGCCGCATGGAGAGGAAGGCACTTCGGCTGGCCAATTGGCCCGCGCAATTCCCGGCCTGTGGGACCTATGGCGGGCGACGCGCGGCGATCCGCGTGTGAGGGTGGCCATCCTCGACGGTCCGGTCGACAAAGATCACGCCAGCCTGGCGGCCGCCGGTTTGCAGTACATCGACACGTTGAATGGCTGCTCGCGGCCGCCGTGGGGGGCCGCGGCCCGGCATGGCACACATGTGTCCAGCATTATTTTTGGTGCGCACGACACGACATTTCCTTCACACCGCATTGCTGCGACCAATGGAACGGTCGCGGGGATCGCTCCCCACTGCACCGGCCTAATTCTACCGGTGTTCCACGACGGGCCAGACAATACGGTGATCCCGTGTTCGGAGTTGGACCTGGCCAGAGCCATTGATCAGGCGGTGGCAGCTGGTGCGCAAGTGATCAACGTCAGCGGCGGCCAGGCGTCGGCCACGGGGCAGGCCCATCCGTTATTGGCCGATGCAGTGCGCCGTTGTGGCGAGCGGGGCGTACTGCTCGTCGCGGCCGCCGGAAATCAGGGATGTGCTTGCCTACACGTTCCGGGCGCGCTGGGCTCTGTGCTTGCCGTCGGGGCAATGACGTCCGACGGCAACCCCTTGGAGTTCAGTAATTGGGGAGAGCTTTACCAGTCGCACGGGGTACTGGCGCTGGGCCAAGACATCATCGGTGCCGTTCCCGGCGGAGGCACACACGCCCAAACTGGAACCAGTTTCGCCGCGGCTATCGTTTCAGGCATTTGCGGTTTGCTCTTGAGTTTGCAATTCAAGCTTCACGGCCAGGCCAATGCCTGGCTGGTGCGGGACGCCATTCTGCGCAGCGCCCGCGGCTGCGATTTCCAACAAGCGTCGGATTGCCGTCGCTTGCTAACGGGTCGCCTGCACGTGCCAGGGGCCATTTCACTCATCCTGCAAGGGGTTAACGACATGACCGAGATGCCCAGCACCCAAAACATCATTTCGCAGCAGGCCGCCGACGCGGCGATTGGCCCCTCGACCGAAGCCATTGCGCGTTCTGAATCGACAACCAATGACGATCCGCGTTGGAGAGATCGCTTGCCGTCCTTGGAAGTGGCTGCGGGCCGTGGCGTACATTCGAGCGCGAGTGCGTTCCGGGAAGAAGGCGCAGTTGCGCCCGTCGTACGTCCATGCTCTGTGGATGATTCGTCGTGCGGGGATGCTGGAATTTCGGCGGCAGGTCTGTCGCCAGTCGGCGGATTCTTGTCCAGTTCCTTGCCCAATCTGACCGCCGCCGGTATCAGCCCGTCGGACTGCGGCTGCAAGGGCAGGTCGACGCAACTGGTGTATGCACTTGGCAGATTGGGTTACGACTTCGGCAGCGAGGCGCGCCGCGATTGGTTTCGGTCGCAGATGCGCTACGCAGGGCCGGGAGGGCGCGATCTCGATCCCTATGTGCCGAGC
>DASXEJ010000213.1 GCA_036490175.1 Pirellulales bacterium
CGTAGCTCAACTGCACCAACCGCCAATCATCGCGAGCAGCTTCAACTACAACGCAAACGGGCTCAGCTCGAAAAAGAGCGCGCCAGCCTGAACCGTTGGATGAGCCGGCTGAAACGTGCGTTCCACGCGGTCGAAAAAGGGCAACTTCGCGTTACCCGGCTCGAGCGGCAAATTTTCGCTCTTGAGCACTCCTAGCCGGCCGTTGTGGTCGGCTTTGTTCCTGTTTATTCCTGTCTGGAGAAATCCCATGACGCTTGCAGTGCGTCTGGCTGAATATGTGCGCGCGTGCTTCACCGGCCTTTGGGTCGAATCGCACGAACATGACGATGCCTTGGCCGAAATCGCCCAGCTCTGCCGCCGGGAAAACTGGCGGCTGGCCACTTGGTCCGTCGACCAAGGGCTGAAGATTGCCGGCCAAAGTGGCGAGGCTGACGCCGGCGCCGGCGATCCATTGGCCGCAATCCGTTCGTTAAATGCCTTGGCCAGCACCGACAGTTCAGCGCTGCTGGTGCTTGTGAATTTTCACCGATTTCTGAATTCCGCCGAGGTCGTGCAAACGCTGGCTACCCAGGTCACGGCCGGCAAGCAGAATCGCACGTTTGTGGTGATATTGTCGCCGGTGGTGCAAATTCCCACCGAACTGGAAAAAGCCTTTGCCGTGATCGAGCATGAACTGCCCGACCGCGACCAGATCGAGCAAATCGCGCGCGGCGTGGCTACTGAGCCTGGCGAAATCCCCGAGGGCGATGGCCTGGTTGCCATTCTCGACGCCGCGGCCGGTTTGACCCGCATGGAAGCTGAGAATGCGTTTTCGTTGAGCCTGGTTCGGCATACGCAGCTTGTTCCCGAAGCTATCTGGGAGCTGAAATCGGGAATGCTAAAAAAAAGCGGCACGTTGCAACTGCATCGGGGTAGCGAGCGGTTCAGCGAGCTTGGCGGCCTGGAATCGCTGAAGAGCTTTTGCCTACGGGCCATGCGCCGACGTGCGAACCAGAACTCCGATGTGCGGCCCCGAGGCGTTCTTCTGCTCTCGCCGCCAGGCTGCGGGAAAAGCGCATTTTGCAAATCGCTTGGCAACGAAACGGGCAGGCCCGTGCTCACGCTCGACGTAGGCTCGCTTTTGGGCAGTCTGGTTGGCCAAAGCGAGCAGAATATTCGTCACGCCCTGCGAATCGCGGACGCGATGGCCCCCTGTGTGCTGTTTTGTGATGAGCTCGAGAAGGCTTTGAGCGGCGTAGCCAGCTCGGGGCAAACCGATTCCGGCGTGTCAGCCCGTTTATTTGGCCGACTGCTGACCTGGCTGAACGACCACGAAAGCGACGTGTTCTTCGTGGGCACCTGCAACGACATCAGCAAATTGCCGCCCGAGTTCTCAAGAGCCGAGAGGTTCGACGGCGTTTTCTTCGTTGATCTGCCAGACGTCGCCCAGCGGCGAGCTATCTGGAAGCTGTACATCGACAAGTTCGGCTTGGATGCAACACAGCCCAAGCCTGTCGATGCCGATTGGACTGGTGCCGAAATTCGCGCCTGCTGCCGCCTGGCGGCGCTGTTGGAAGTCCCGCTGGTCGAAGCAGCGCAGAATGTTGTACCCGTTGCCCGTACTGCCGGCGAAGCTGTCGAGCGCTTGCGGAGCTGGGCACACGAGCGGTGTTTATCGGCTGACCAGCCGGGCATCTACAAGCGCGACGGCGTCCGGGGCCAAAAACCCGGCCGCAAGGTCAACCGCGATCCATCGCAGAACTGACCAGGTGGCAAACAGCCACGCCCAGCTGCCGCTCGTCGTCGTGTTTCCGCGGGAACCTGCAGCATTGAACTTCCATCGAGCGGTCGTCGGGGCCTAACCCGGCTACCGCTCGTTTCATTTTCTGAGCATCCAGGAGGCCATTATGCCCGATCTGCAAGACGGCGAATCGGTCGAGATTCAAGGCTCGGCCAGGTTGCCGTACATTCTGAAGAATGTGGGCGGCGTCTACTCGTGCACCTGTCCAGCCTGGCGCAACCAGTCAAAACCCATCGAACGCCGCACATGCAAGCACTTGCGGAAATTTCGCGGCGAGCAGGCAGAACAGGATCGCGTCGGCGCCGTGGCAGGCACTCAGCCGGCCGTTGCGCCAAGCTCTTCTCGCCAGGCACCGGCGCTGCTATTGGCCGAAAGCTGGGACAACTCCACCGACGTAATTGGCTGGTGGCTGAGCGAAAAGCTCGATGGCGTCCGGGCATACTGGGACGGCAAGCGGTTTTTGTCCCGGCAAGGAAATGTTTTTCATGCACCCGACTGGTTCACCGCTGGATTGCCGGCCATCCCGCTCGACGGTGAACTGTGGCTGGCCCGCAAGGCATTTCAGCGCACGGTAGGCATCGTTCGCCGCCACGATGGCAGCAGTCTGTGGGCGCACATCAAGTTCCGCATCTTTGACGCACCGGCCATGCACGAACGGTTCGAGGAGCGCATCGAGTACCTGTGCGATTGTTTTTCCCAGCTTCGCTTGCGTTACGTCGGCGTACTGCCACAGCAGCAATGCCGCAGCCTGGCGCATCTACGCGATGAACTAGAACTGGTCCTGGCCGGCGGCGGCGAGGGCCTGATGCTGCGGCAACCTGGATCTCAATATGAAGCTGGCCGTTCAAGCACGCTGCTGAAGGTGAAACGCTTCCACGATGCTGAAGCCCAGGTAATCGAGCATCAAGGTGGTGCCGGTCGGCACAAAGGCCGGCTTGGCGCGCTACTCGTCCAGTTGCCAGACGGCACGATGTTCTCCGTGGGCACCGGCTTCACCGACGCCCAGCGAGAAGATCCGCCGCCGGTGGGCAGCCTGATTACGTTCCGCTATCAGGAGCTCACTGATCGTGACGTACCACGGTTCCCGTCGTTTGTGCGGGTCCGTCCATCAAACGCGCCGGCACCGACGATGAGTACTGATCGAGTGCCGCCAATTCACGGCTGAGGAAAGGAAGGATGTTACGTCGCGCTCGGCCGAGCGCGACGGAATTGCCGTGCCCGACGCTTTCGTCATCCGATGGAAGTTTGGCGGCTTCGACCTTGCTGGATCATTTGACTTCTCCCAAGCTGCCCTGCTGCAACACAGCACCGGCAGCTCGTTCACCCGCGACATTTGCCACCTGTCGCCGAAACGCTTTGGGCCATGATCGACATTGAAGAGGCTCCTTCGCGGAATCTCTTGTCGCTGGCGGGGGCCCGAGAAAAGTCGCTACCGCAGCCGCAGTCGTAACATCATGGCACTTTCTTCGCTTTTCTGAGATGGACGGTGGATAACCTACTGAAACGCCCTTAACCTATCAGCACGCACTTATTTCGGCGGTAGTTCGATTGTCGTTTTCGTGCCGCATCCGTCGTTGCGGAGTTGCACAATCTTGATTCCGAGACTAGAGCGTTTATGATTGCGACGTACATCCATCGTCGCCAGCATATACGTCCAATGCTCATTGAGCCGCTAATTCTCGCATCTGACGACGAAGCAGGACTTGATTTCGGCGATTTCTTCGAAGATGCCGGCTTGGTCAACGCTGCGCTGCGGAAGCTTGCCGGCCAGCTCGATCCCACGATCTGTTGCTATTGCCTTGAATTCCATTCTGTCGAGGGCGGCCGTTCATGGTTTAAACCCTACGGCTGTGATCGACAGCTGAACGGTCTCGTCACGGACGGACAAGTGCAAGTTCCGCCGCAAATATTCTACGACCGCCTTGTAAGACAGAGGCAGTCTGACAACGAATGTGATTTCTGGCCGACCGTGGCTAAATGGCAGCTGAACGGCGACGACCCCAACAACATGCCGGCCATTCTAAAGAATGCGGGCTTCCACGTTCAAATGCGGCTTCAGCGCAATGAGAAGTACATCGGCTACTTCAAAGTTGCGATGTTTGGGTCTTGCTCCGCTAACGACGAGTTCCGAATTCGCTCGGCGTTCGAAAGCGTGAAAGAATGGCTCAGAGGTGCCGTGGCTCAACGACGCCACACTCGAATGTGGCTTGATGCAGAATTCAAGCGTGCGGTGTTAAGACTGCAAGCCGACGTTGCGAGTCTGCTCGTTGCGCCACCGCCAGCCCCGTGGCGTGCATTGCGTCTGCTGTGCACGCTCATCACGAGCCACTTAACGCAGGGGTTCAACAGAATTGCCTTTCTGACACGAGGAAAGTACGACGATCTCTATTGCGCATATGCTCACGGTGGAGACTGCACTGAGGGTTTCTCGGCGGGAGTACAGCGGCTGCTCGCCGAAAGCGCGCACTCGATCGATGAATTAAAAGACTGGGTGGACTGCGCCGTTGGACCGAGTGATGATCCGCTATTCGTGGAACTCGCCGGCTCAGGGAAACAGGTGCTGAAGATTCCCAAATGCGAGCAGTCGAAATCGCTCGTGGCAAGAATCTGGCGAGACGGCGCACGGCTTTCGGGAGTGGGCAACGCGGCGGTAGCGGCGCCCAGTGGGCCGGATATTCAGCTCCCACGCGGCGTTATTCACTGGGAACCTTCGACGGTTCTGGCGGCCGAGATTGGTCGCGACGATGAATTACTGGCTCAATGGGCCGGATCGCATCCTGAGTCGGCCTGGCTGGCAGCCCGCAATAACAGATTCTTCGTGTTGCCCTGGCACGGTCCTGAAAGACCGCTGGGAATCTTTATGCTTGATCTCGGTTACTGGGGGTTTGGCAGCATCGAGTTGGCTCGAGACGTCATTCCCAGGCTTTTATTTGTCCGGGCAATCCTTTCGGAGTTTTCAGCTGACTTCGCCGGCGCAGAATGGCTTTAAGGTCGGCGCGCTGGCCGGAAAAAGCTCGCACGGTTGCTGTCGAATCAAAAACAGTTGATTGGTGGCGTCCCCTCAGCAGGCACAAGCCCCCCAAATTACGCGCGCGGTTGCCTGGCACGAAAGTTGAAGTGCGTTGACCTCCGTGGACGAACTACAAACGATGTACCCGCGTACAACTCCTAGGTGAGTACGATGGCCACCGCGCCTGAAGCAACTAATTCGCAATCTCTAGGGCCGCACGCGGCCCTGCTTAAGGCCTATAGCGTCTTGGAACGCGAACTTCATCGCGTTCGCACCGCAGTGCTCGCACAAGCCACGATGTCAGCGTTGCAGAAGTCGGCTAAGGCCACCTTCATTTCCAGCGACGACATCTTGGCTGCCCTGGCCACGATCGCCGCGACCGGAGATCTGAACTGGAGTGCGCCGCCAAAGCAGCTAGCGCGCGAGAGTTCGCCACTTCTCGAGCGGCGGCTTGAGGCACTCGGACAGCTTATAATCAAGCAGGCTACTAGCTTGGCTGCCGAAGGCGGTGCGGCTCCTTTAGATTACCCCCAGGTAACTCCCGAACTTATCGAGAGCGCTTGGGATTTCGTATGGAACAATCCTAATTTCCGCTATGCTTTACTCGTGAAAGCGGATTAGCCGACCTGTCGCCAAAAGGTTGCGACTCCAACCGCCCTTGGCTTGTTAGCGACGCAATTCTTTTTTGCAGCATCGTCGCCCAATTGGGTGGGTCGAATTTCATGGGCTCCACGAGAAGTTCCTGATCGGCCTGAATCTGGCTCGCGTCAGCCCATAAAGCCACAAGCCCCGAGGCTCCTCGATCGTGGTTAAGATGGATTCCGAGCGGGCTCTTGGTCAGAATGTCGGCATTCCCAAACGGTAACGAGCCCAAGTGTTCGCGACCGAGCGCTTCAAGTGCATCGGCAGTCTCGCCTTTTCGCATCGCTATCAAATTGATCAATGTCGCGATGCTTCTGGCTTCGTAACGGAACGGAGCCTGAGCGATAAACCACAAGAGAGTCCAAGGCACCGTTTTGCATTTGGGAAAGCGACGACGAAGCAATTGCATCGCAATGACGATCTTATCGGACGTCGTGTTGACGTCAACGTCCGCCAATGACGGAAGCTTTACGACCGTTCCGTTGATGCGAGAAAATAGGTCCGCCAGTTTCGTATCGTCGTCCTTTCCACCGGAATTCCGAGCGGAGGCCATCTCTCTCGCATCTCGCAGTTTTTCAGGCAGCTTCGATCTGCTGCCTGCTAGAAAAAAGACGACGCGACCAAGGCGCAACTCGCGATTTCCGACGTCAAGCTCCCCGTCCCATAACAAGGGCAATAGTAACGGATAATTAGAATCGTGACTGTCGAACTCGTCTAGAAATACGATCGGCAGCTTGCCCTCGATTGTGATATTGCGAGCAGCGTCCAGCACCCTGCCGAGATCATCCTTTCCCTGCATGGTGGCCATGTTGTACGGTACGTAGCCGACAAATTGGTTGCCGATCTGCTTCACGAGCGATTTGATTAGCTGACTCTTTCCTGATCCCGGGCTGGCCAGCAATAGGAAATTCAGCGGTCGCGACAGAGAAGGATCGTCGCGATAGCGATTAATGTTTTGCAACACTTCACGAACGTCGATGATGTGCTTGTGATTCAGGGTGGCATAATCCGGCAGCCACTCCAAGCTACTATATGAGTACGCCAGGACAGGCAGATTTAAATCCGTGTGTTGGTCGGGATCGGACGCCATTTGCTCAATGTCCCCTCGCATCTCCGTAATTGCCGTTTTCACCTCCTCACTCTCCGGCTCTCTAATGTACGACGACGCACGCGCAATCGCCTGTGCGTATTTTTCAACGAGCAAGGCGCTTTGCTGCTCGGGCAATGGTTTCGCTTGAGACCGCCCACGTCTCGTCTGCCGCTTTGCATTCATCGTCGGCCGCTCAAAGAAGTCGTTCTTGCCTCTTGACGGGAGCGATTATATTGTCCGGCGCACCATTCCGCGATGTTTTCGACATCATTGCGGTTGCCAAGCCCCGTACGAAGCGCGCGTTGGTCCGACACTACCGCGTGCAGCAGGCGAGAGGCTACTCCCTCGTTAATGAGGCTCGAAGTTCGTCGGTTTTCTGGGCCTGACGGTGAGCCTGGTTCGAACGAAACCACCGGAAACATTCGCTTCCGCATACGCATCTCGTAAGTTTACGGCCCTTCATCCTGCGGCTACGGCCGTAGGCTGAACCTTTGCGCGCACGGAGTCGCTCGTCCTCCCCCTTTTGGTGTCAGCGTTACAGTAAGCTTCGATCCGGGCTTAATGAATGTCCCTTACCGCTTCCTGACATCTATCTATAGGGAACCAGCACCATGACCCGACGTTTCGAATTCTTCGGCGGCATTTCGGCCAAGTTCTGGGAAATCGAGATCAAGAATACCAGCGTTACCGTGCGCTACGGCCGGCTGGGCGCCAGCGGCCAGCAGCAAGAAAAGTAATTCGCCGACGCGGCCGCATCCAACAAGCATGCCGACAAGCTCATCGCGGAGAAGACCCGTAAGGGTTACCGCGAAACGGCCGCCGCGTAGCTGTTCTGGTCCGGAACGAGGTAACGTGGCTGACATCTGACTGGAGCGCCCCGATGGCGAACAACTACCTGGAGTTTTCGGAGGTTCTCGACCAGCTGACTGAAGACGAGCGCCGGTGGTTAGAGGAACAGCTTGAAACCGTCTTTGTGTTCGGTGACCACGAATACACCGCTCAGACCCTGCCAAGCGACCTGTCGGAAGAAGATGCCGACTGGACCGGTCTTCGCGTATTGCGCGATTTCCCCGACGACGAAGGCGGCGAAACCGACTTTGAATTCGCCTTCTACGATGATCCGGAGAATGGCCAGTACCTTTGGTTCTGTGCCAATGAAGGTGGAGACCCAGGTCAGGTTGGTCACCTCGTACAAAAGTTCCTGCGGCAGTTTCGCCGCGACCAGTGCTGGTCGCTGACTTATGCCACGACCTGCTCGAAGCCACGGATTGGCGAGTTTTCCGGCGGCGCACTGTTTGTGACCGCCGACAGCGTGGAACTGATCGATGCTCACGATATTGTCGAACAACGGCGCGTGGCTTTTCGTGGCCGCGCTCTCAATCCCAACAGTCCAAAGGAAAACTCCGCATGAGCACATTGCTCGACAATCCGACCCATACCTCGACCCCAGCCTCGGCCCATCGGCTGCGTGCCACGATGGCTGCCGTGCGCGTGTCGCTTTCCTGGCTCGGTGTGCGCAAGACGCTCACCCAGGAGCAAAAGGCTCGGGCTGCCGAATCGTTCGGCGCCCAAGGCCAGTACCTCTCGGCCGGCAAAAAGTTGCTGGACACCAGCCATCCGGCCTTCAAGGCAGTGACGAGCATCCGCGGCCGGCTGATTTCCTACTGGAAAGGCATTTCGCTGCCGTACCCCGAGCCGGGCATCCGATTGATCCGGCAGGATGACATCCAGGCCTTCAGCATGCACATGACCACGCTCAAGGCGGAACTGGAAGAGGCGGTCGAGCGGCTGGATGAGCATTTCGCCGAGCTGAAATCTGCTGCTCGCCAGCGGCTCGGTTCGCTCTTCAACTCCAGTGACTATCCGACGTCTTTGCACGGCCTGTTCGGCGTCGACTGGGATTTCCCCTCGGTTGAGCCGCCGAATTATCTGCGCGAGCTGAGTCCCGAGTTGTTCCGGCAGGAGCAGGCCCGGGTCGCAGCTCGTTTCGACGAGGCCGTGCGGTTGGCCGAAGAAGCGTTTATCGGCGAGCTGGGCAAGCTGGTTTCGCATCTAACCGAGCGGCTCAGCGGCACTGACGACGGCAAGCCCAAGGTGTTTCGCGACTCGGCGATCACCAACCTGACTGAGTTTTTCGAGCGGTTCAAGCAACTCAACATTGGCTCGAGCGGCCAGCTCGACGACCTGGTTGAGCAGGCCCAGCGCACCGTCCGCGGCGTCGAGCCGCAGGCTTTGCGCGACAATTCCGGCTTGCGGCAGCATCTGGCGACCGAGCTGGCCGGCGTGCAGTCGGTGCTCGATGGCCTGCTGGTTGATCGGCCACGCAGAAATATTCTGCGCCGCCGTGACGAGGTGGCATGATGGAGCTGGTCGTCGAACCTGGTGGCCAGGCCCGGTGCATTTACGGCGAGGCTATTAATTTGGCTACTTTGGGCCGGCTGTCGATCAGCCGAGCCAGCCATGTCGAGCCGGATGACAAAGGCCAATGGTTTGCTGCAATCATCGGCGGGCCGGTGCTGGGGCCATTCAGTAATCGCAGCCAGGCTGTCGAAGCCGAGCTTGCCTGGTTGAATGCCAGCTGGCTGCTGACCAGCTAATCGGCTGACTTCTCCGGGCAGCTCGATCGAGTTGCCCAATCCCGTCCGTCTTTCCCAGCGGTACTGCGCGCGCAGGCCGTGAAATTGTTGTCACGAAAGGACCTGTCGATGACACAGCGAGAACTTGAACACGAACTGGCTCAGATGACCGGTGAATCCGTGAGCACAATCCGCAACATAGGCTTCAGCCTGGTCGAACCGCCCGAACTGGAGCCTTTGACCGTCGATTGGGATGCACTGGCAGCCCAGCGCACGGCCGTTTTCCCGGACAAAGGCCGAAGCCGCACACGGCTGGCAGCATAATTACTGGCCGCTGGGCGACCATCGGTGATTCGTGCCGATGGTCGCCCAAGGGCGTTTACCACATCAGCAGCGGCCCAGGATGCTTCGGCAGTCGAGCGGCCGCCAATGCCCTGGCGGCGGCCATGCGCAGCCCTTGATCCGACCGGTAGCGGGTTAGTTCCAATGCCGCGCGGGCCTTCGGCAAGCGTTTGATTTGCCAGAGCGTCGCAGCAGCGTGGTAGGCCGCCATCGGATCATCGGAAGCCATCTGCTTTTTGAGTAATTTGATCGCCAACTCATCGTCCGGCGACAGTCGCAATAAGCAATCAGCCAGGTTTTCGCCTAACCGCTGGCTTTCGATTGCTTGATGCAGCCACGTGGCAGCCTCATGCGTCTCCGGCCCCAAGTCGGCCATCGCGCCAACAGCTTGATAATCGCCAGCATCCGTTTTTTCCTCGAGCGCGTGCAAACCGGTCTCGCGCTCGCCAATTCGCCATAAAGCTACAGCAGCCGGGATTGCCAAATGAGGAACATCCAGCTTCTTCTTGAGCGCTGGCACCGCTGCTTGCGCCGCCGGGCCAATGCGCCCGAGAGCGTCGATGGCCCGGTTGCCGTTGGGCTTGTCGATAAAACCAATGAGGTCGGGCACCGCATGCTCGGCAACCGGGCCAAGTTCTGCCAGCGTCATGCACGCAACAAATCCATCATTGCCGCCAAAGCCCAACTTATCCTCGCGCACCATTCGGCCCAGCGCCGGCACGGCAGGGGCCGCCTTAGATCCGAAATGCACCAGCATTTGACACGCCGCGGCACGCACGAACCGGGATCGATCGCCAAGCGCCTCGATCAGCAGTGAAATGACTTCGTCTTGCGGCTCTTTAATTTGCCCCAAGGCGATTACCATCCGCTGGCGTTCTTCACCGTCCAAGGCCGGGCGGGGATTCGCCGGTTCTTTCACCGATTGATGATAAAGACGGACAAGGACCGGCACGGCGTCTTTGGCGCTCGGCCCCAGGCTCGCAAGCGCGAGCAGAGCCTCGCGGTTGATGTGTGGCTTATCGATCAACTCGATCAAGGCCGGCGTGGCCTCCTTGGCCGACGGCCCGATTGCAGCCAGAACCCTCGCGGCGGCCGACGCGGTGCTATAGCTTCCACTCCGCAGAAACTTGATCATCATCGGCGCCAGCGGGGCAGCCTCCGCCCCGATTTCGTTATAAAAATAATAAGCGATGTCTACTTGAACATGCCCGTAGCCCGTCGGATCGCTGACAGCTAGTTTTTCAAACTCAGTCCCTAGCGATCGTACAGCCTGCGGGTCAGCACTCACCTGCCACAGCGCTTTGGCTGCCGCAATCCGCAGCCTTTGGTCGTCGTCGTCCAGCAGCGGACGAATTGCCTCCGCAGCTGCCTTTGCCGTGGAACGTAGCTCGCCCAGAGCATTCACGGCAGCCAGCCGGCACTGCCGGTCGGCGAGCAGTTTTTGCAATGGCTCGATCGCCGGTGCAGCGAATGGACCGCACAAGGACAAGGCCCCGGCCGCTGCCGAGCGAACGTCAGCCTCGCGGTCAGACAATGCACGCACCAAGATGGGAATGGCCTGCGGCACGTCGGCAATGCCAACTTTGCCTCGCGGCGGACAAGGCCCGATGCAACACATGGTGTGATCGTTGTAGTTGAACATGCCGTGGAGCGCTTGGGCAGCCGCAGCGCGCTGGTCGCCATCGCCCATTTGCAAGTCCGCAAGCCACTCGCTGAAGCGCTTGTCGCCAAAGGCCGGATTCAGCGGATCGGGAGGGCCCGGCGGGCCTTTTATATCGGCAATCGGCAGCAAGGCATCCTGCTTGCCAGCTGGGTTTTTCAGCAGCACCGGCTCTGGCAGCATCGACCGCGGCACACTGCACGACCGAAAGAACGAGCTCGCCTGCTGGGCCACCTCGCTGTCGGGATCCACGGTTAGTTCGTTAATCAACGGAGCCAGAATGGCCGCGTCATAAGCGACCCAGTCGAGGTGTTGTACCACGTGCGCCCGGATCGTTGCGTCCAGATCCCGCAGCGCCGTCGCCACCAAGGGAAAAAGGCGCGGGTCAACCGTGTTGACATCGACGAGCCGCTGAACCACGGTAAACCGCACATCGCGATCTGGATCGGACACGGCTTTCGACAACGCGCCGATCTGCTGGTCGCGAACGGCTGGGCTCAAACAAACCAGTGCCAGCCCGGCCGACGCCCGCACATGTGGGTCCGAATGATCGAGGAGCTTAACGAGTTCGCTCCGCACAGTTGCATCGTCGCTGGCCAGCGTGCTTAGATTGTAGGCTGCTTGTTCGCGAACGTGGCGACGCTCGTGGCCGGCAGCATCCACCAGCACTTTCAAGGCCAGCGGTTTGTCCCCAAGTTTTGCCAATGCCCAGGCAACCGACAGCCGAACCTGGGCGTCGTCATCGCGCGCGAGCTGCTCGAGTGTCGGCAAGGCCGGCTCGCCAATGCCCACTAAGGCCTGAACGGCCTCGGCCGCTGGCCCACGGCTGTCATGGCTGTGACGCACGAGCCAGACGAGGTCTGGAAGGATTGCCGCGGCATCGGGGCCAAGCCGCTCGACCGAGTAATGATCCACGCCGATCGGCTCATGGGCCTTCGAAGCCGATCGCCGGACAAGTACGCCGGCAAATTCCTTGGGAAAGAAAGGCAGCGCGCGAAAGATTTCGGAGTGGAGCTTGTCGTCGGCCGTGGTCAGAAGGGATTGCAATGTATTGCGCGCTTGCTGGTTTTCGGGCTCGAGCCGGTTGAGCAACAGGGCCGCTTGCAATTGCAGGTTCCAATTCGGTGCCTTGAGCGACTCGCTCAGCACGCTCCGCTCCAGCTTCGCTTCCGTGCCTATGCGAGCGATTGCTCGGAGAATCTGGGCCCGCGTGTCATCGTCGGAAGTCGCAAATACATCGATTAGCGCCGGCATCGCGTCGGCTGCAGCCGGGCCAATCGCTCCCAGGGCTTTCACCAATTGCTGACGGTTCGCCTTGCGGCCGTCTTTCAACTCGCGAGCCAGCGCCGGCACGGCATCTTTGGCAAACTTTCCCATCCCCTCCAGCGAAACCAGCGCGTAATAGGGAACCAATGAATCTGAATCGGACAGTGCGGCGATTAACGCCGGAACCGCAGGCACCGCAGCCGATCCCATTTCTGAAAAACTGATCGTTGCCGTTCGCCGTACCTCCGCGTCGGGATCGCGGAGGGCGCGGATCAGATTCGGAATGGCCCGCGTGGCGGTAGGCCGCATAAATTCGGCAATCGTGACGATGCCATGCCGGACCCGCGGATCCGGGTCCTGCCAATAGGGCTCCAAGTCGGGCAGCATGTCCGCCCCCATTTGTCCTAGGACCGACCAAATCCAACTGCGCTTGGCGGCGCTATCGACCGCTCGTGAACGCTCGATAAGGGGCGCAACGGCTGGGCGGCCGATGCTGCTTAGCGCTCGCTGGAAGATCTCATGATCGCCCCCGCGAGAATTAATCAGCGCATCGATTAGCACCGGTACAGCAGCGTGCGCCTCGGGGCCAATGCACCCCAGGACTTGGATCGCGGCCCGATGCCGGTCGTAGCGGACCTGCGCCTCGCGGAAACCTGGACTGCCGGGTCGTGTGATTCGAGCTTCGACAATCAGCTCGCGCGACAGCCGCGCTACAAGCTCTCGTTTGTTGTCGACGAGCGGCAACCACTCGGGCAGCAGGCCGGCAACGTAAAGGTTACGGCGGCGGGTGATGGTGTCTGGAAGGTGCAACAGGCCGATCATCCGGGAACTGAGCGGGCTTGCCCCGGGTGCGATCCGATAGATGGCCTCGGCCGCCTGCAAACGAATTGCAGGTTCTGGATCGCTCAACAAACGCTTCAGACCAGGAACTGCAGCTTGGGCACCCGGCCCAATTGCGGCCAGGGCCGCACAAGCCCAATAACGCGTCGGCGGCTTCTGGGACTGAAGCCGCTTGGTGAGCTCTGGGGTATCGGAAGCGTCGGCCGAACTCGCTTGTGCAAGGATGGTCACCGCGTTGAGCCGGACACCACGGGCCGTGCTTTCAAGTTCGTCAATTGCCCAACTCGGCGTTGGATGCAATTCCTCCAACGTCGGCGGGAGCGCAGCCGATTCCGGACCCAACCAAAGGTGTTCCAAGACAAAACACCCGCCTACCAACGCGACGGCTAGGATCGCTGCCAACACGTTCGATCGCATAACGGACCTCCCGCGACAGAGTCAAAAGTGCAAGAAGCTGAGCACGCGATGAGCGACTTTGAAATGGTCCGCTTTGGCGATCGTTCCACCAGCCTCTGCAAGCGCCAGTCAGCGGATGTAACCGCTGGTCACTTTCGCTGTTTTTTCCGAAACGAATGCCTGGTCTCATGATAACAAAGTGCCGGTGTTCACCCAAAGCAACAACGAGGATCCAATGATCACGATAGCCCGCTCTTTAGCCCGCACGCTTCGAACCGTCTTCCGCCGCGCTGGCATTAAGCCAGGCCCAAATGCAAACCTGCTCTTCCAGGCCGCCGGCGACGAGTTGATTATCCAGGCCAGTTCTGGCATCGCTGCCGTGCAGTACAGGTTGCCCATCGTTGACCAAGCCGAACGTCTGGTTGCGCCGCTAGAGTTTCTCGACGCCACGGAAGGGCGCAGCAGTGACCCCGTGACCTTGGAACGGCAGCCGAACGGCAAGGTCCTCGTCCAGTGGACTGATCGCGGCATTCCGCAAATGCTGGTCCAAGACGTGCCGGCCAAGCAAAAGGACGAGCTTTTCCTCGAACCGCCAGCCGAGCTGACAAGTTGCCCGGCTGGATTCCTGGATTCGCTGCACAACGCAACCGCCTGTGCCGATCGTGACGTGGTCCGTTACGCGCTGGATCATCTTCAGCTTCGGGGTAGCGTCGGCCAGATCGTTGCCACCGACGGCCGGCAGGTGCTGCGCCAAGGCGGCTTCAGCTTCCCTTGGGCGGACGACTTGCTCGTCCCGGCGCTGGGTGTCTTTAGCTGTAAGGAGCTGCCACAGGATGAGCCAGTAAGCGTGGGCAAAACCGATGATTGG
>DASXEJ010000214.1 GCA_036490175.1 Pirellulales bacterium
TCACCCGATACGTGCCACCCGCCACGTTCACCCACGGCAGAAGGCTCAAAAGCCAACGCGGGGTGATCGACATCATCTTCGGCGACGTCTTCGTCGTCGTCGCTAAATTCTTCGCGACTGAAGTCGTCACGCTACGCTGCAATCTGGAATCAGACATGGCTGTCTCGACGGCTGGTTAGAAGAGAAACGACTTGGCCGAAAAGGCCAGCGTGAAGGCAAGAAGTCGCAGAAAGTGGCCACTCCATTGACTCACCGCAAACTGCCTATCCGGGACAATATTGACTACCCGCGAGGGTCCGTCGAAACGAGCTATTTAACAATCAGCTCGTACACTACGGACACCCCAGGAAGCCTCCGGTTAGTCCGGTCAGCTCGATGATCGCGGCCCAGCAAGCTAGGCCGCAAAGTTTTGCTAGCTTACCGTCTCTCACACGGGTAGGAAAGATGCGGCGGCAGGAAAATATGGCGATCGTATATCGCTTCCGACTTTTTCTGCCCTATCCCGGTCCTCCCGAGCAGGCATCCCTTGCGCGGCAAATACGGCCGCGAATTGATTCGGAAACGGCAATTCCCATATACTTTACGGCGGAGAGTGAAAATCCTGTCGGCGATACAATCCGATTTTACGGAACAGTTGCCGATTCTAGTTGATAGGAAGGGCCCTTCCCCGACCGGAACTAACCGTTGATTTGAGGAGGATCGCTGCCATGAGCCTTGCCACAATTTCCGCGGCCAACTTGGCGCAGCGACACCAGGAAGGCCACGAGATCGACCTGATCGATGTGCGAACTCCCGTTGAGTTTCGCGCACTCCACTTAAAGCTCGCCCGCAACGTGCCTTTGGATCACCTTGACCCAAACGCCGTTATGAAGGGGCGGAGCGGGTCGGCAGATAAGCCACTGTACGTCGTCTGCCAGGCGGGGGGGCGCAGTCAGAAGGCCTGTGAGAGATTCCAGCAAGCTGGATTCCAGAACGTAATCAACGTCGAAGGCGGAACGCAGGCCTGCGCGCGCACCGCTTTGCCCCTGGTCCACGGGCAAAAGGCAATCTCTCTGGAACGACAGGTGCGGATCGCGGCAGGTTCGTTAGTACTGGTCGGGGTCACGCTGGGATGGTTCGCGCACCCCGTGTTTTTCGGCCTGTCAGCGTTCGTGGGTGCAGGGCTGGTGTTCGCCGGGATCACGGATACTTGCGGAATGGGTATGATGCTTGCCCGTATGCCTTGGAACCGCTGCAGCACCGACTCGACCGATTCGGCCGCCCCTTGCGCCGTGTAACCTCGGTTCCGGCGCGTCGCCCGCGCGGGCACGAATTACTTGATAGGTGGCCTCAACCCGGCTACCATTCGGTCGGTTTCGCAATTGCTAACCGGACAACCGGAGGCCAGTGTGTCCTGCTCGGATCACTGGCTATTTTTGTATATATCAAGTTCATCGGTCCCTTTCTCAGAGGACGTGCCATGTCGCGGTGGTTCAAGGACAACTCACTATCAATCGGTCATACCCCGCTGGTTCAACTGAACCGCGTAACCGACGGGGCGCAAGCCACGGTGCTGGCCAAGATCGAAGGCCGCAACCCGGCGTATTCCGTCAAGTGCCGCATTGGCGCGGCGATGATTTGGGATGCCGAACGTCGCGGTATGCTTGGTCCCGGTAAGGAGCTCGTCGAACCGACTAGCGGCAACACCGGCATCGCACTGGCATTCGTCGCCGCGGCGCGCAAGATTCCGCTTACCCTGACCATGCCCGAGACGATGAGCCTCGAGCGACGCAAACTGCTCGTGGCCTATGGCGCCAAGCTGGTGCTGACCGAAGGTCCGCGCGGCATGGGCGGAGCAATCGCCAAGGCCGAAGAGATCGTGGCATCGGATCCGAACCGCTACGTGCTCTTGCAACAATTCAAGAACCAGGCCAACCCCGCCATCCACGAGCAGACGACAGGCCCCGAGATCTGGGACGACACCGACGGCGCCGTCGACATTTTCGTCTCGGGCGTGGGCACGGGGGGCACGATCACCGGGGTGTCTCGCTATATCAAGAAAACCAAAGGCAAGGCGATGCGATCTGTCGCTGTCGAGCCGACAGCGAGCCCCGTTTTGACTCAGCAGCGCGCCGGCGAACCCCTCAAGCCCGGGCCTCACAAGATCCAAGGAATCGGCGCGGGCTTTGTCCCGGCCGTGTTGGACATGTCATTGGTGGACGACATCGAGCAGGTCACAAACGAAGAGTCGATCGCGTTCGCCCGCCGCTTGGCGCTTGAAGAAGGAATTCTGGCGGGAATCTCTTGCGGGGCCGCTGTGGCGGCGGCCGTACGGATTGCCAAGCGTCCCGAAAACGCGGGCAAAACGATTGTGGTGGTGCTGCCCGATTCCGGTGAACGATACCTCAGCTCGATCCTCTTCGAGGGCATGTTCGATGCCGAGGGACATGCCCGATGACCACCAGCATTCACAAACCGCACACGCTGAACCTGGGCGAGTTGCACTGGGATATTAATGCCATTGTCAACGAGCTGCGCGAGTTGCGGCAGGCCTCGCTGGCGGCCCGGCGGCGTGCCGACAAGCCGGCTAAGCTGCCGTCGCGGACCACGCTCACGACGATCGTCGAGAGCTTGATCGCGGCCCTCTTTCCTAATCGCCTGGCGTCGTTCTCGCTCGCCAGCGAGAGTATCGACTACTTCGTCGGCCATACACTCGACAAGGCGTTGCGTGATCTCGTCGAGCAGGTTGTTCGCGAGTTAGAGTTTGTAGCCGGCAGCGACGCCGCGGGGGATGAGCATCGCCAATACGCCATGGCGATCGTGCGAGATTTTGCCGGCAGCCTGCCGTCGATCCGCGCACTATTGGAAAGCGACATTTATGCCGCTTACGAGGGAGACCCGGCGGCCCGTAGCGTCGACGAAGTTTTGGCCTGTTATCCCGGGATAATGGCGATTGCGCATCACCGCCTGGCACATGCCTTGTATGCCCAGGGAGCGGTGCTGGTTGCGCGAATTGTGGCGGAAATCGCGCACTCCCTGACCGGCATCGACATCCATCCCGGGGCACAGATTAAAGGAAGCTTTTTCATCGATCACGGCACGGGCGTCGTAATCGGCGAAACGGCCGTGATTGGCGAGCACGTACGGCTGTACCACGGAGTAACACTGGGCGCAAAACGCTTTCAAGTCGACGAGGACGGCTCGCTCGTCAAAGGAAACCCGCGACATCCAATCGTTGAGGACGATGTCGTGATCTACGCCGGCGCGACGATTCTGGGGCGCATCACGATCGGTCGGGGTTCGGTCATCGGCGGAAACGTCTGGCTGACGCGCAGTACTCCACCAGGAAGCAACATCACTCAAGCTCAGGTGCGCAGCGAGATATTCGACGACGGTTCGGGAATTTAATCCCGTAGCAATCGCCTGACGCATCCAGCTCAATCGGCGAACGGTTCCAACTCTTCCCAACGGATGTAGACCGTGGCCAGCTGCTCTTCTAGTTCTTTGAGCAGTGCCTGTTGCTCGGCGATTTGCGGGCCCGGCTGCCGGTAGAACGCGTCCTGCGACATCTCCCGGTGCATCTCGGCGATCTGGCCTTCGAGTTTCTCGATCAAGGCGGGCAGGCCCTGCAATTCTTGCCGCTCTTTGAATGAAAGCCGTCGCTTGCGCTGGTCAGGCTGCGCATCGGCCTGCGGCGCGGCAGACGTTTTGGCCGTCGCCATTACGCTCGGTCGGTTTACGGGGGCTGGTACCGTACTGCTCACAGGACGCTGGCGCAGCCAATCGTCATAGCCGCCGACGTACTCTTTTACTCCGCCGTTTTCAAAGACGATGGTGCTCGACACGACATTATTCAAGAATTCCCGATCGTGGCTGACCACCAATACGGTTCCCGTGAACTGCACCAAGCGCTCTTCGAGCAACTCTAGGGTCTCGGCATCCAAGTCGTTCGTCGGTTCGTCTAGCACGATGACGTTGGCCGGCTTGGCAAAGAGCTTTGCCAACAGCACCCGATTGCACTCTCCGCCCGACAGATAGCGCACGGCAGTCCGCGAGCGTTCTGGGCTGAAGAGGAATTCTTCGAGATAGCCGATCACATGTCGCGGCTTGCCGCCAATGGTGACAGTGTCGTAGCCATCGCTGACGTTCTCCTGGACCGATGCATCCGGATTCAGCTGTTGCCTGAGCTGATCGAAATACGCGATCTGCAAATTCGTTCCCAGTCGCACCGTGCCCAATTGCGGCTGAAGTTGTCCCAACAGCAACTGTAGCAACGTGGTTTTTCCGGAGCCGTTGGGACCGAAGACGCCGATTTTATCTCCACGAAGAATCGTCGAGGAAAAATCACGCACGATCGGTCGCTGTTCGCATGCGAACGTGACGCAGTCAAGCTCGGCGACCAGCGTTCCGCTGCGTTGCGCTTCGGCAATCGCCATCTGCACTTTGCCGCCGGACGTGCGCCGTTCGCTGCGGACGCGCCGCATCTGTTCCAGCGCCCTGACCCGACCCTCGTTGCGGGTCCGCCGCGCCTTGACCCCGCGACGCAGCCAGACCTCCTCCTCGGCCAGCTTCTTGTCGAACAGAGCGTTCTGCTTCTCCTCGGCGGCCAGCAGGTCTTCCTTACGGCTCAGGAACGTGTCGTAATCGCACGACCAGTCAAAAAGTCGGGCTTGGTCGATTTCCAGGATGCGCGTGGCCAGTCTGCGCAGAAACATGCGATCGTGCGTGACGAAAATCAACGTGGCGCTGGTACGGCCAAGGAAATCTTCCAACCAGTTGATGGCCTCCACATCGAGATGGTTCGTTGGCTCATCCAAGAGCAATACATCTGGCCCCGAGACGAGCGCTCGGGCCAGCAGCACCCGGCGCTTCATGCCGGACGAAAGGCTCTCGAAGCGTGCCTCGGCCGGCAAATCCATGTTCGACAGAATGCGTTCGAGCTTATGCTCGGCCTGCCAGGCTGTTTCAGACTCGTGCCCGACGCTGTCCAAACCGAGGGCGACGACGTCCCTGACCGGACCTGCAATATCCTGTGGGACATCCTGGGGCAACAGCGCGATCCGCGTCCCCGGCGCGAACGTGGCCTGACCCGAGTCCGGCTCGGCCTGCCCACAGAGGATCCGCATGAACGTGGTCTTGCCCGCCCCGTTGCGGCCTAACAAGGCAATCCTTTGGCCCGTCTCGATCTGGCACGACACCGCATCGAGCAACGTACGACCGCGAAAGCCAATCGAAAGGTCGCTGACTGTAATAAGGGGCATGGGCAATGCGTGGCGGGGGGTCGACGTTCGCTGGGTAAGTACACGGGGCACTGGGAATTATGCGTATTTCCCGTTTTGGGGCGAGAGCCCTTCCAGGCCGCCTGTCCGACTTTGCTCGGCCGGGACGGCTTCGGGAATATTCCGCTGGATAACTGGAGGGTTCGGTTGGTTGGCAGCCAGATTGGTCCGCGAGTCTAGGAGAACAAATTCTGGCAGGGCGACCGCCGAACGATTACGCTAATCGACGCTCGCCCGTTATTGTTCCAGATTCATCTGCCAGGACCACCGTCTTATGAAGACCTTCTGCGTCGTCGCTCAATTTTTGTTCGTGTGCTCGGTCTCGTACGCGGCCGACCTGCCGCGCAGTAATCCCGAGGCGCAAGGCGTCTCGTCGCCGGCCGTGCTTTCGTTCATCGAGGCGGCCGACAAGATCGATGCCATGAACAGCTTCATGCTGGTGCGACATGGTCACGTCGTCGCCGAAGGCTGGTGGACGCCCTTTCGAGCCGAGGCTCGCCACTCTTTGTATTCACTCAGCAAGAGCTTTACCTCTACGGCGGTTGGTCTGGCCATCTCCGAGGGCAAACTCGGCTTGAACGATGAAGTGTTGAAGTTTTTCCCCGACGACGCTCCGTCCGAGCCAAGCAACTTCCTCAAAGCAATGCGGGTCAGCGATCTGTTACGCATGTCGACAGGCCATCAGGTCGAGCCCGCGCGCACAACCAACGAACCATGGACGAAAACGTTCTTGGCCCAGCCGGTTCCTTTTAGACCGGGCACACATTTTCTCTACAACACGTCGGGCACCTACATGCAATCGGCGATCGTGCAAAAAGCGACGGGACAAACCGTGCTCGACTATCTGCAGACACGGCTCTTCGAACCTTTGGGAATAGCCGGGCCGACCTGGGAAACGAGCCCGCAGGGAATTTCGACGGGCGGCTACGGTCTCAGCATTCGTACCGAAGACATTGCCAAGTTCGGTCAGCTCTACCTGCAGAAAGGAAAGTGGCAGGACAAGCAACTCGTCCCTGCCAGCTGGATCGAGGCTGCGACCGCCCGACAAACCTCCAACGGCAGCAATCCCGACAGCGATTGGGAGCAGGGTTACGGATATCAATTCTGGCGTTGTACCCACGGCGCGTACCGCGGCGACGGCGCCTTTGGACAATTCTGCGTCGTGCTGCCCGAGCAGGACACGGTCGTTGCCATCACGAGTGGCGTCCGCAACATGCCGGGCGTAATAAGTCTGGTCTGGGAACAGCTCTTGCCCGCGCTGAATCCGTCCGCCTTAAGACCCGACGAAGCCGCGACGACGAAGCTACGGCAAAAACTGGCAGGACTAACCGTGCGACTGCCGGACAACAGCGGCGAACCTGCAACAATCTCGGGCAAGACTTACGAGTTTCCCTCGAATGATTTCAAGCTGGAGTCGATCACGCTCGAGCGCGACGCCGCCAACAGCCACGTGACGCTCGTCACGCGCATCGACGGCAGCGAACAACGCATCGAATGCGGGCAAGGCAAGTGGATCGACGGGCAAGTAGCGTGGGGCCTATTGCCACAGCAACCGGCAGCTGCCGCCGGCGGTTGGACCGGCGACGAATTCACGGCCAAGATCTGCTTCTACGAAACGCCGTTCATCGTCACGACGCGATTGAAGTTCGCGGGGGACAATCTAACGTTCAATTCCGAAACCAATGTCGGATTCGTTCGGACCAAGCAGCCGGAATTGGTCGGCAAGGCAAAGTAACCGCGCCTGATCACGGTCGTCGCAGGACCGTCTTTTCACCGTACTTGGTGGGAAATGTGAGCGCATCGTTAAGATTGGCGTCGCTTCCTCGAATTCCTTTGCCTCTTCTCTTGACCATCGTGCGTTAATTGTCGAAATACGCGATGGACGTCTCGGCTCTGCGCGCCATCACTTCGCTTCGGCGCGTGATATGCTCGATGGAATCGACGGCTCGCCGGCCAGATGCTAGAAATGGGTGCCGGTCCGATCATCTCATCGAAACCATGTCACGATAGTCGCGTTTATGACCCAGTCTATTGCCAGGTTGATCGACCACTCGTTGTTACATCCGACAATGACCGAAAAGCAGCTGCGCGAGGGATGCCAGCTTGCCCGACGATTGCACGTAGCTTCCGTGTGCATCAAGCCATACGCAGTGCCACTCGCCAAGGAATTATTGTCCGGCTCCGATGTGGCCGTGTGTACGGTGATCGGCTTCCCGCACGGCTCGAACGCCACTGAGACCAAGGTATACGAGGCGCATCTGGCCTGCCAACAGGGGGCGGTTGAGTTAGACATGGTTGTCAACGTCGGCCGAGTTCTTGACCGCGACTGGTCCTTTGTCGAGTCCGACATTCGCGCGGTAGTTGACGCGGCCCACCAGCATGGTGCTCTTCTCAAGGTCATCTTCGAAAACGAATTCTTGCCAAGCGACGATTTAAAGATCGAGCTCTGCCGCATCTGCTCTGAAGTGCGTGCCGATTTCGTCAAGACCTCGACCGGGTTTGGTTTTATCAGTCGTTCCGGTGGCGGTTTTGCCACGATCGGCGCGACGGATCACGACCTGCGTCTCATGCGGACCCATGCCGCGCCCGAAGTCGGCCTAAAGGCTGCCGGCGGAGTTCGCAATTATGAGGACGCCTTGCGAGTGGTTAACCTGGGAGCCACGCGCATCGGCACCAGTTCGACAGCCGTGATTGTCGAAGGGCAGCCCAGCAGTCAGGCAGCTTCCCAGTCCGAAGTGGGTTATTGATCCGTCCGCTGCGGCGGCTTTGTGGCATCAGATGCGTATCGATTATTACCGGCAAGGATAGCTTTTGTGACGGAATCTGCTTGCCAGATTAACGCTGCAGCCGCGGCCATTCGCGCCGCATGGTCTGGCCAACCGCGAGTCGGCATCATTCTGGGTACGGGCCTGGCAGGATTCTCGGATCAGATCGACCGCGAAGCTGTACTGAACTATGAGGACATTCCCCACTTTCCACGCGCCACGGCGCTAGGACACAAGGGGCACCTCGTATGTGGCACTGTGGCCGGCACAACTGTCGTCACCATGGAAGGTCGATTTCATTCGTACGAGGGCTATGCGGCCGCGCACATTACGTTGCCGGTGCGCGTGATGAAGCAGCTTGGCGTCGAACTTTTGATTGTGTCGAACGCCAGTGGCGGATTGAACCCCAACTACTCTGTGGGGGACGTCGTGGTGCTGGACGATCACATTAACTTGATGCCGGCTAATCCTCTGGTGGGCATCAATGATGAAGTATTGGGGCCACGCTTCCCGGACATGAGCGAGCCCTATGATCCTGCGCTGGTGGCACGGGCGCTCGAGATTGCGCGGCGCGAGAACTTCGTAGCGCATCGAGGCGTTTACGTGGGCCTGTCCGGTCCGAATTACGAAACCCGCGCCGAATATCGCTTCTTGCGCCTCATCGGCGCGGACGTCGTGGGCATGTCCACCGTTCCTGAAGTGATCGTGGCCGCTCACGCCAGATTGCGTGTGCTGGCGCTTTCGGTCGTTACAAATGTCTGTCGTCCCAACGTGGTCGCCGTAAGCGATGGCGCTAGCGTGGTTCGCGCGGCACAATCTGCCGAGCCCAACGTGCGCAAGATTGTCCTGGCTATTCTGGCAGACCTTGCCAGTGGCACGGAGCCGGCCGAGTCGAGCCGCTGCGCAACCGCGGATCGCGTTCCTCACGACGTTCAACCCTGAGAGAAACCGAATCCCGGCCCATGAACGTCCTGCAATGCATCGCGAGAAAGCGAGACGGAGAAGCGCTCAGTGCCGACGAAATCGACGCGCTGGTGCGGGCCTACGCGACCAACCACATTCCAGACTATCAGATGTCGGCCTGGGCAATGGCCGTCTATCTACGGGGCATGAATAGCGCCGAGACCATGGCTCTGACGCGCGCGATGCTTCACTCGGGCCAGACGCTCGAAGCAGACGATGCCACCCCACGTGTCGACAAACACTCGACGGGAGGAATTGGCGATAAATCGTCGTTCACCATCGCACCGTTGCTGGCTTGCTGTGGGCTGCACGTGCCGATGATCTCGGGTCGGGGGTTGGGGGCAACCGGAGGGACGCTCGACAAGCTCGAATCGATACCAGGATTGCGTACGAATCTGTCCGCAGGCGAGGTTCGCGACATCGTGCGGCGTGTCGGCTGCGTCATCACGAGCGCCTCGGCCGAGTTGGTGCCGGCTGACCGCAAATTGTACGCGCTGCGCGACGTGACCGGCACCGTCGCGTCGATTCCCTTGATTACGGCTAGCATTCTCAGCAAGAAGCTGGCAGAGAACCTGACGGCCTTGGTGCTGGATGTGAAATTTGGCTCCGGCGCATTCATGAAGACCCGCGGTCAGGCGCGCGCTTTGGCCGAATCGCTGGTTAACATGGCCGCGCGATTGGGATTGCGAACGACCGCCCTGCTGACGGCGATGAATCAGCCGAATGGCCGCCTGGCCGGCAACGCGGTCGAAATCGACGAAGCTCTGGAAACACTCGCCGGCGGCGGACCGGCCGACATGCGGGAACTGTCGTTGGCCTTGGCCGGCGAGATTATCGTCGCGAGAGAACTGGCGCCCGGCCCGGCCGCAGCACAGCTACTCTTGGCTGACCATCTGGATTCGGGGCGCGCGCTGGAAAAGTTCCGCCAGATGGTGACCGCTCAAGGGGGCAACCTGGATGCACCACGTCGGCGCGCCCCGACCTGGCCGCTGACAGCGACCGATTCCGGCTTCATCAAATCGATCGATGCGGAACGATTGGGGCTGGCAATCGTTGAATTGGGAGGAGGCCGCAAAAAGCTCGGAGATCCCGTCGATCACTCGGTGGGAATCGAGATTCTCGTGCGGCTGGGCGATCCAATCGTCGCTGGCCAACCCTTGCTGAACATCTTTGCCGAGGCGCGGGTGCGGGACGGCTGCCTGCCGCTATTGCAGGACTGCTTCCAAATCGGATCCCAGGCACCGGTCATAGAGCCATTGATCGCGGAGAGAATCGTCGCCACCGCTGAACAAGATAACGGGCGATCGGCAGACGATTAAATCAACACGCCGGCCACGCAGGCTGTCATAAAACATGCCAACGTACCTCCCAGCATGGCCCTGAAACCGAGCTGTGCCAGTTCGGTTCGGCGCTCGGGCGCCATGGCGCCGATGCCGCCGATCTGAATGCCGATCGACGAGAAATTCGCAAACCCGCACAGCGCGTAAGTTAGGATGACTTGCGTCCGCTCGCTCATCTGGACGCCCGAATCGGGTTGAATCCATTCGGCCATACGCTCATAAGCCACCATTTCGTTGGTGACCATGCGCAAGCCAAGCAATTCTCCGACCTTGAAACAATCGGCCCATTCAATTCCCATCAACCAGGCAATCGGGGCGAAGAGATAACTGAGACCAGCCGACAGCGACCAATTCCAGCCGAAACAGGCGCCGGTCCAGCCGATTAGCGCGTCGCACATTGTGATCAGCGCCAAAAAGGCGATCAGCATCGCCGCTACGTTGATGGCGAGCTTCATTCCTTCTGTTGCGCCGATTGATGCTGCCTCGATAAGATTCGTCCCGACGTCGTCGACTGTCACCGCTACCGCGTCCGGTGCGCAAGACGTCTTGGTCTCGGGAACGAGCACCTTGGCGATCAATAATCCGGCAGGCGCCGACAGGACCGACGCCGAGACCAAATGTGCCGCATCAATGCCCATGCTGATGTAGGCAGCCAACACGCCGCCAGCTGTCGAGCCAAAGCCGGGCACCATAATGGCCATCAACTCCGATCGCGTCATCGTGCGAACGTAAGGCCTGACAACGAGCGGCGCCTCGGTCTGTCCCAAAAAAATATTGGCGGCCGCGGCCAAACTTTCCGGCCCGGTCGTCTTCAAGGTCATTTGCATCAGCCGGCCGAAGATCCAGACGACCGCCTGCATGACGCGTAGAAAATAGAGCACCGACATCAAGGACGAAAAGAAGATAATCGTCGGCAAAACTTTCAGTGCGAAAAAGAATTCGCGAAACTGTTTACCAAAGACAAACTCCGAGCCGACGTCGACATAGCTCAGGAGGCTTTCGAAA
>DASXEJ010000215.1 GCA_036490175.1 Pirellulales bacterium
TCTCGTCCTCGGGCGGTGGTTTTCCAGGAACGATCAGTTTATTGTCGAGTCCCTGGTGTGGTCTCTCCTCGTGGTAGTGCGCAACGAACTCTTCAACCAGGTAGTTCAAGTGCGCCGTGCCCAGCACCACGAAATGGTCCAAGCACTCGATTTGAATGGCCTGGATCCACCGTTCCACGAAGGCATTGAGGTTGGGTGAGCGAGGACGCAGCCGGCGTGGTCGCAAACCACACTTTCGCAGGCAGGCGTCAAAGGCCTTGCCGAACTTTCGGTCCGCGTCGTGGAACACTAGGTCGATGGCGAGTTTGTTGTCCTGCGTGTGCCGAACGAACTCTCCTGTCCGCTCAACAACCCATTCGGCCTTCGGATGTTCGGTGGCCCGTGTCACAAATCGCCCTGTACAAAAACTATGGTAACTTAATTGTGCGTGAGAGCTTGCGCCTTTGAAGTCGCCAGGGCTGGCTCACTGCCGTTAACTCGTATGGCGGTGGTTCGATTCCGTCCCTGGGAGGATGCCGTCTTCAGCTGCCCGTGCGGGGATCGGCACGTTGTTGCCTGATGTTAGAGCCAATAGCGTTCAGCGATCGCGTGATAAAGAGACCGGACGTTAGCTATTTATACCCAGTGTCGACCCGTTCGCGAGGAGGGCGTGCGCCGAATTTGCCAGCTTTCTTCCTTGGAAAACATGACCGTCAACAGGGATAGCGCCAGGCAGATGGTTTTGTGATTGTTGTACAGCCGCCTACGCCGCAAACTTCCTACGGCTGGCACATCGCACGCGTCGACGAACAACCAGCAGCACGACTCCTCCGAGCGCGGCGAGCGCAAGTCCATTTGGCTCTGGAACCTGAGTAAGTTGGCCGCGGATCTCGCCCGACGGAAAGACGGAGGAACTAACGACAACGTACATGTCGCCCGCCTTGAGGTCGCTAATTTGACCGGCATTTAGGACCGCGCCCCCTGTAAAATTTCCGGCGGGCAGTCCTGGAGTCGTGATGGTGAACGTGGTGATTAAGGGGCCGTTGCTTCCGGGCGGCGCGTCATTCAGAGTCGCGGAAGTGGCAATGCCTTCAAGAAGTTCAAAGTCCCCAACATTAACTGAAAGGGCTCCCGTTACGTCATCTAATGCCATAAAGGCATTACCGATCCCTGGTGAAGCGTCGGGTGGAACAACTTGACTGCCAAACATACCGGTGGTGTCAAAGTACAGCATTGCGGACTTCGCGCTGGAGTTCGCATCGGCGAACGTTGATGCAGCCAGCAGAAAAATGGCGAATGCTTTGAACATGGGCTTGTTCCCTTGAAAAAAGACCGTCGGATCATGGATCGAACGCAGGCAGCAAGCTGCCGATTTCGCAGGGGATCGAGGACGCCAGCAAGAGATCAATCGTCACGTGTAGAGCAACGATTGCGAGAAGTCCGGCTTTAGATAACGCTCAGTGGCGTTCCTTTAGAGGGTGCGCCCAATCTCGCTCGTCGAGAGGAAAGGTGCCGAGCCAATACGATCGAAGGTAGCTACGCAAAGTGCGGATTGCAAGGTACGAATAAGTCCAAACAGAAGCCTAATATCCGTCCTCGCCGCATATGGCGAGAGTCGATCGAGATCGCTGAGACGACGGAGACCCACTGGTTTGTACCCGACTTTAGCTTCATTCGTCGCCCGCCCAATGCAAGAAGTATCGCCGCTGCCAAAAGTCGTGAATTCTTGGTCGCATCGGATCGCAGGGACAAGATTCATTGTCCAGCGCGTTGCGTCATGGGGACTGAGCGGCGCGTGATTGACGGCCTTTGACGCGTAAGCGCGACGATTTTTACCGTCAGCGCGTGGGTCGGCCCAGGTCCGCGGAAGCCAGTCAGTCGGCTATGCGGCGCGGCGCTCGTAGTGCCGCAACAAACCGCCCAGCCATTCGCAGCAGCCAAGCTGCCGTATGCTTGGAATCGGCTCGTTCATCGGCGGTGGCGTGCCTTGGGTTGATTACCTATCCGCTCGAAACCGTCTTTTCCAGAGAGGATATCGCTGCTCACACCAGTAGCGCTGGGCGTTCAGTCGACGGGCGAAGCACCCGCGGGGTCACCCGGCGACTCATCGGCCATTGACAAGGGTCGCTTTTCGAATTGATTGCCGTCGTCGATGCGCACTTCTAGTTCGCCGGCAAAGCTCGACGGCTCGGATCCGGCCGTTAGTACATCGGCGGGAAGGTCCAATCCGCGCTGGGCGAGCTCGCGGCGCATCGACACCAAGTCCCAGACTTGAGCGGGAAACCCCGCTTCGATCGAGGCGGTGATCATCAGTCGTTGCTCTGGACCAAACGCAATCGTCGTTGCCGCGCGCAGGTCGCGCCAAGAGAGACGCGCCCACTCGTCACCCGTGAGCGGGTCGACCAGCTTCAGCACACCGTTGATTTGCCCGACGGCCAGCACGCGGCTGTCGGGCGAGAAGGCAATGCCCAAGCCCGTTGGCGTCGTGCCGACGGCGTGAAGGTCTGTGAGCTTTGTCCAATTGCGCGTGTCCCATACGGTCACGCCATCCGGAGTGGCGACCAACAGCCGATTGTCGGGGCTGAACTTTACGATGCCGTGTCGGCCGATCGCCAGATCGTCGACTTGCGTGCCGGAGCGCGCATCCCAAACCCTCGCGCCCCCCCTTTCCCAATTGGCGACGACCGCATGACGATCGTCGTTGCTGACCGCACCCTTGCGTGGATCGCCGATCATTTGCAAACGGAAACCTGAGCCAGGAGCGTCGGGACGGTGCATGATCCAGCCGGCGCCATCCTGCATGAGCAGCGTCTCTCCACCATCATTGAGCGCCAAACTCGATGGCACGATCGGACCTGCCAATTGGTCCGGCGGGCCGAAGTTCACCACCGTGCGACGATTGGACGACGCGTCCGACGCGATGACCGTGCTTTCGGCGCCATCGACATTCTTTGCAACTTGCTCGTCGCGCCGCTCCAGGCGATAGACGCCTTGTACGCAGGAGACTATCAAACGGCCCTGGCGATCGAATTCGGCCCAGCAGTCCCCGACCGGCCAAGCCAAGAGTCGCCGCACGGTTTGCAGGTCCCACAACTCGAGCCCTTGATCGCAAGAGAAGGCGATGATTCGTCCCTCGGGACTGACCGAGGCGTTGTACCACCACCCGAGCGGTGGATCGAGCGTTTGAGCCAACGACCGGCAGGCACCGGGTTCGAGCTGCGTGAGTAGCAGCGCGCTGTTGCTCTTCGATAGAAAAACGATGCGGCGCTGGCTCGTGGCGTCGCACGCCATGACCGCGAAATTGGGCACCTCCAGAAATCTCTCGCCGGTGCTCGGATCCCACACCAGGAGCCGGCTGTCCCACAAGCTTTGCGACGCCAGCAGCGACCCATCTTCATTGAAAACCAACTGCGAGGGAACACCACGATGCGCGAACTGAGCCTTTTTGGTATGCGTGCGCATGCTCCAAATCACGATTTCCTGGTCCGACCAAGTCGCCAGATACTCACCGCTCGGATGCCAGGCAATGCGCTGCTCCAACTCGGTGCCGATCGGTATTTCGCATGTGACCTGGCCGCTGTGCAGATCGATGACTTGCACGTTACCGCCAACACGGACCGCGATCCGACCAGTTGGCTCGTGAAAGGAGAAGCTCGATCGCGCTGCGCCTTTGCCCAGCGCGCGCACTTCGCTGCCGTCGTCGGTATGGACGAGCCGCATACCTTGTACTGGGTCGCTGCACGCGGCGAAGCGGCCATCACGATCGAAGGTTAAATGTTGCGCGCCGCGCGCCTGCCAGGCCAATTGTGGCTGGCTGCCGTGGACACGCCACACTTGCGTAACGTCGTTGCCGACGCTCGCCGCGAAACGACCATCGTGCGATAGCACGGGGACGATGATCGAAGTTGGGCAGGGGACAGACCATCGTTGCTTCGCGTCCGAGAGGCCGTATCCGGTGAGCGTGCCATTGGTCGACGCGACGATGTAGCAATCAGCGGCAACGGACATGTCGGCAGCGTAGGAATTGTCGGCAATCGTCGCAATGGTTCGCGCGGCGCGCAGATCCGGCAGCGCCACCGAAGCGAGTACGGCGTTGCGCAGCTGCAGTTGGCGGTCCGGGGTGCGACCGATCGCCGACAGCAGCTCCGCGGCCTTTTCGATCGTGTCCAGCGAGGCAAATCGTTGGCCAACCTGCTGGCTACTACTGCGCGCGTTGGCCTCGGTGAGATAGGCGTCCCATAGGCGCTCCTGCGCCGCGCGGTTGGCCAAGAGCGTTTTGGAAAGCTCGTCCCTGAGTTGGCCGGAGTACCACAGCGAAACCACCGCAATTCCAAATAGCAGCGCGGCCACGGATCCAAGCGCCGTCGCCAACGACGGATTGCGCCTGCACCAGCGCCAGGTGCGCTCGAGCGCACCGGTCTTACGGGCAAGAATCGGCTTGCCGGCGAGATAACGCTCGATATCCTCGCGTAACTCTCGCGCCGATGCATAACGGCGCGCGCTGGCGCCGTGCAGGCATTTATCACAAATGGTCGCCAGGTCGCGCGGTATGTGCGGCATCATGCGCTGCGTTGGCACCGGCTCGCTGGAAATCAGCAACCGCAAAGTCTCCATCGGGGACTCGCCGCAAAATGGCGGACGTCCGGTGAGCAATTCGTACAAGATCGCCCCTAGCGAGTAGATATCGCTGGCAACACCAATCTCGTTGTAGCGCCCCTTGGCCTGCTCGGGGGCCATGTAACTGGGGGTGCCGAAGAAAGCATTAGTTTTGGTGTGCGACGACGAATCGTCGGCATAGAACTTGGCCAGACCGAAATCGGTAATCTTGACTTCCAGCGGACTTTCGTCGGAGGCAACCAACACATTGGCAGGTTTCAAATCGCGATGCACGACCTGGCGCTCGTGGGCGTAGCTAACGCCCGCGGCCAGCTTGCTGATTAATTCGGCGGCGGCGCGCGGCGGCCAGGGCGTGCCGTCCAGGCGATCGGCCAAGGACCCACCTTCGATCAGCTCCATCGCGATGTACGGAAGAGCATCGTGCTCGCCGTAGTCGAACACCTTCACGATGTGCGGATGGTCGAGGGCGGCGACAACGCGCGCCTCGGAGCGGAATCGCGCTAGCAAATCGAGATTGCTGGCGTCGATGGCGCGTACCATTTTGAGCGCTATGAAGCGGTTGAGCGCGGTCTGTCGCGCTCGGTAGACAACCCCCATGCCTCCGCGGCCGATGACTTCCAGGATCTCGTAGGTAGGTTGATCCGCAGCAGCGTCTCTCGATTCATCAACCTGCAGCTCAACATTCGGTGTCGACTCGCCGCATGGATCGATCGGCTCGTCATCGACCAATTCGATCGCGTCGTGCAATTGAATCTGGGCACAGAGCACGTCGGCGAACCTGGGAAAACGCCGCCGGTATTCATCGACATCCGGTCGACTGCCGGCGCGCTCACACGCAAGGTACTCGGCGTAAATCACGTCAATTGCCGATTCGGAATCAGCGGCGAGTTGGGGGAAGCGCTCCAGGTATTCTTCGGCCTGGCAAGGATCGTCGCGGCGCCAACGCGCGTCGAGGTCGATGCACACAAGCGTCGCCAGGTCGCGCGGTGATGCGTCGCCGCGCTCATTCACGAAGGCGGCCAGATCGGGCGTGCCTTCGCGTTGCAAGGCGCGCTTAAAGGCTTCGGTTACGGAACGCAGTTGAGTCCGCGCGTCGTCGTGGTCGTCCCGGCGTGCACTCGATGGTTGATCGGTACGGCTCATGGCGACTGCGACGATTCTGGCGGTGCGCGAGAGGACGTGTGACGTCGATTATTCGCCAAATGCGCGCGACACGCCAGCATGGTTATTCGACAAGATTGAGTTGCCACTCAGCCCGCTCGATGCCGCGCGACAATTGCATGCGGCGAGCTTGGATGCTGCCCCCCAGGCGCTCGACCACCTCACTCCAACTGAGCCCGATACTGCGTAATTCGAAGATCGCCAGCTCTTCGACGGTCAGCGACGACTTGACCCGTTCGAGTTGCTCCTTGCGCGAGACGACGTCAAACGGCGACGGACGAGGATCGGCGATGTCGTTCAGCACACCTGGCTTGGCGGCCAGCCGGCGGACGTCGCGCACCTGGCGCCGCTCGCGACGGGCGCGTGACCTGACGCGATTGCGAGCCATGGTGACGAGCAGACGGGCAAGTTGATCGGGCTGATCGAGCTCGTATTCGCCCGTCGAAGCGCGAACGAAGAAGCTCGCTAGCACCGACTGGCTGATATCGACGGAATCGAATGCCCGGTTGAGACGGTCGTCGCCAATTCGCAATCGGACCTCGCGGCGGATCAAAGGCTCGAAGCGGTCGACCAATTCTCTGGCCGCGTCGTCGTCGCCGGCGCGAATTCGGCGCAAAAACTCAACGAAATCGGCGATCTCGGGCATGGACCGGCGGCCCCGGAGACGTTCGGCTGGGCTAGTTGGCTGTCCGCCCATGTCAGATTTTTTTCCACCCGCAGTTGGATTTTGTGCGTTTTTTCGCCGGTTGGCGATATAGGTGTTGCACGGATCCAGCTATTTCCTTTTTTCGGCCTTTGCCATCTTAACATTCGCGGGGTGCGGTTTCATCCCACCCAAAGCGCTTTCTTGAAAGTTCGCCACTGGCAACAGACCTCTGGGCAAGATTTCCCCGTCGATTCCTGGCGTTTTGGAGCGAGCAAAACCACCGAACGGAGGGAACGACACAGGTCGGGCGCTGAAAGGGACTGAGCGCCTTTCTTGGGACGAATTGCCGCAATCGGCTACGGATGCCGGTGCGCAAGTCCCCGCAAAACGTTCCGCGGCTACTCGAGCACGGAAGCCGGATGCCTCTCCCCCCAGCACCTCTGATGCGCAAGACACCAACACGATGATCAACTATTTCGCACGGCTCCGCCAGAAGAATGGTCGCACGAGGCGACGGATCTCACGCAATTTGCAACCGTTTGCCATTACATCCGCCGCAAGCCGTCCCGCATCGCGTGTAATTCATATCGAGGCTCTGGAAGATCGTCGGATGCTGGCCATCGACTTTTCGATGCTGGCGGGTGATCTACAGAGCACCTTGTCCACTTTGGAAACCAACGTCTCGACGGCGGTGAACCAGGCGCCGTCGATTCCTATTCTGGGCGCGAACCTGGGAAACAATCCCGGCCTGACACAGGCCATTGGCAGCAAAGCCAACAGCTTGCAAAGCGGGTTTCAAGCAGTCGCCAGCGACATTGCCAGCCATCCCGGCGCGTCGGATTTGGTCATCGCCGGGTTTGTGAAAAGCGAGTTGTCTTCCGTCGCCACGGGCATTGTTGTCACGCCCGACATCAATCCGGACGGGACCTGGCGCTTCCAGTTACAACTACATCAAGACCTGGCGACGTCCAGCGTCCATCCCCAATTCGATGCGGATCTAGGCAGCTTCTTCAGCCTGAGCAGCAGCGGCAGTATCGATCTGAAAGTGGGAATGGATTACCTGCTGCAGTTCACTTTCGATCCTACGACGAGCGCCATCGCTTTAGAATCGACGAATCTATCAACGGTTGATCCGACGCTGCCTAACGCTCCGTTGGCGCTGGAGGTGTCGGCCACACCGAGCGCCGGGTTTTCGATTAATGGCACGCTGGCGGGTCTGTTGCACCTTTCTGCCACCGACGATGGCACGCAATTCACAGGCACGTATGGGGTGAACATCGCCTCGGCCAGCCAAGTTAATGTATCGCTGACCGCCACGGCTCACCTAGGCTTGCACGCCTCGCTCGAATTTGGCACAGGCGATTTGCCATTCAATCCAAAAATCACCAGCGATTTCCATTTCGACTGGTCGCTCGCGAGCACGACGCTGACGGGAAGTTTAAGCGCCAACACCCTTGGCACCATGAGCGACATCGGCTTCGACCATGTCTCGATCGATGTGGGCAGTTTCTTTGGCAGCTACCTTGCCAGCCTGGTGACGGATATTCAGCACTTCACCAAGCCGATGCAGCCGATCATCGACGTGATCAATACGCCGATCCCTGGCTTAAGCGATTTAGGTTTGAATGTCACGTTGCGGTCGCTGCTAGGCATTGAAGGAAGCGGATACGACGATGCCCTCGATGCCATCACGGCCATCGACAACATTGATCCTAGTAGCTTGGGCGGAACTGGTGCGATCGATTTGGGCAGCTTCACGCTGACGAACGATATTCGGCTCAACGGCCCAACAATCAACACCAGCAACGTGGCCGGCGACATTATGCAGCAGGCCCAAACCGATGCCGGCAGTTCGCTGAACCAGGTTGGCGGCGACAGCGCGTCGGGATTCCAGTTCCCGGTTCTGACCGATCCGCTGCACAGTGTGTTTGCCATGCTGACCGGACAAGACGCCACGCTGTTCAGCTTCAAGATGCCGTCGCTGACCGTGCCGCTGTCGATCGAGATTCCGATCCTGGCCATTCCGCCATTTGCTGGGCTATTCGCAGATGTGAGTGTCGCCTTCTCGTTCGATCTGAGCGTGGGGTACGACACGCATGGACTGCGAGAATTTGTGGCCGATACCGCGAGCGGCGCCGACGCCGGAAAATTAACCGACGATATTCTCGACGGTTTTTATCTCGACAACTCCACGAACAGCGCTGGCCATGCCGCGACGGGCTTCGACATTACAGGAGGCGTTTCGCTCGCGGCCAAAGCGTTGATCATTAAGGTAAGCGGCGGCTTGTTTGCCGATGTCGATTTGCATTTGGATCCGTCACTTGATGATGCCCAACAACGTGTGCGATTGGGGGCGCTGGCTGACGAACTGGGAGACGGCAGCGATCCGTTCACGGCCAGCGGCAGCATTTTTGTCGAGGCCGATTTGCAGATCGTCATTCCCGCATTCGTCGGCGACATTGTGCTGGCCGATGTCCAGCTCGCGCACATCACCTTGGTCGACTTCGACAGCAACGACGATTCGCCCCTGTTCGCCACAAATAACACGATCTTTATCGACAAAGACTCCGACAACGAAAACATCGACGTCAAGATGGAGCAAGAGGATCCTGCGAGCTTTGACACCGGCCTTTCGCAGTTCAATGTCTCGGGGGCCGATCCGAAGGCCTATGTCGAGGCCATCGTGGTTTCGTACCCGGATCACAAGGAGTCATACCCCGTCGGTTATTTCCAGCATGTAAATGGGAATCTGGTCGGTGAAGATCTGGAAGAGCAGACCAGCGACAGTCTATTCACCGTATTTCAGCCTATTACCAACGGCACGCCCGACGATGGTTGGACTCCCATTCACTACAACCTGGTAGCTACGACGCCAGCCCTCGATTTTCTCAACGACCCGGAGCCAGAAACCGGAAACCAAACCATCTCGGTTGGCAACCTAATGGGCGATGCCGATGGCACGCCGGTAAATGCGGTTCTCATCGGCGGCAGCGGCAACGACATTTTGGAATATCAAGGTGCCGGCAAGGCAGTTTTGATCGGCGGCGGCGGCGACGACAAGCTGCGGGCTTTCAATCAACAGGCCCAACAGGTTGATGGATTCGGCGACGATATCGATCCCAACGTGTTCGATGTGAACAACATTAACTTTGCGATGCCCGATGAAACGCGACAGCAAATTCTAGCGCATGTCGTGGCGCCCGGTGGTTCGCCGGCACATACCAGCAACGTGCTGGCCGGTGCCGGAGCGAACGTGTTTTTGGGGGGCGGCACATGGGATAACTTTTTCGAAGGCGGATCGGTTGCTACCTATGTCGGCGGCGCGGGACAGAACGAATTCAGGATCGAGGCGAAGCTCGCCGACCCCAACGCGCCGGTAATTCCAGGCGACATTATCGCCGAACCCGCAGCAGACAATACGGTGATCGTTGACCGTACCGGTTTGCCGGCTTCGGTTGCCGACAATGTGACGTTGCGGGCCGAAAGCGACAATATCCACATCACTGGCTATCTAACCGACATCACGGTCAGTAGTGCGTTTACTCTAGCCGTCGATATGGACGGTGGAACCTTGGATATCGGCGATATGAGTTCGCTGGGTCCCGTGCACTTCCTGGTCAACCGCGGTGCCTCGGCTAACGCGCCTACAAAAGTACTGCTCGACACGCCCTTGACGGGATTAAACGATCCGCTGGAGATTTCCGAAAGCGGCCCGGTTGATCCTGTCGCCAATCCTAATCTGTTCAGTCTCGACGTCTTGCAAGGCCCCAGTGGCGACCAGCCTGGCGCTAGCTTGAAGATGCTCGGTTTCACCGCCTCCGACAGCTTGGATGTGACACTGCACGGTGGGCAGGTAAATATTGGCGACATCGACGGCACCGGCATGGGGTTGGTCAAGATCGATGGTTCCGTACGGCCCGCCAATTCCACGGCGGTCGACGACATCTCGGTCACTACCCATGCTGAAAATGTCACTATAGCGCCCGATCCCCTGGGCAATTCCGTGGCCCAACTGGAAAATTCGGTCACGCCTTATGATGTGGAAATCGACAGTCATCGCGCACAGGATATCACCACGTTCATTGTTCCTACGCAGGACAAGGGCAACCTGGCCACAGTCGATGCCTCGCAGATGAAAGGGACGCTGCACGTTGAAGTGGGCGGCGCCACGGTCAAGCTGTTGCAGGTTGCCGCAAACATGACCGTGATCGTCGCCGGGACCGATCCCGCAAATCCGGCCGAAATTACCGTCGGCGACGGTAAACTGTCACACATCGAAAGCAACGTCAGCGTAGAAGCCGCGGAATTGACGATCGACAATTCCACGAACACCGCTCCTCATATCTTCACGTTGACCGCCAACACGTTTACCGGCTGGACGATTCCCAGTTCTTCGTTCGAGCCGACAGTATTTCTGGGCAACGACCTAGCTCCTTTGGTGGGCAGTCTGACGTTGCTAACGGCCGCGGGGGACCAGCTTGATGTCGAGGCGAACCCCTCACAAATCGACACGCTCGTTATCGACAATGCCACGGCCACGCGGAATTCTATCTTTGTGGTCGCGGCGACGCACAACATCCAGATCAACGGCGATTTCAATCTCTACTTGGGGCGCCGTCTGAATCCCGATGGAACGAGCGTGCGACTGAAGAGCTTGGCGCCGATTTCGAACGTCCAGATCATCTTTAATTTTCACACGGACGACCCTGACAACAATGACGGCACGGAGACGATCTTCGACGGCGATCTCGATCCGGCCGGCGCCGCGTACTCGATCAGCGGCGGTCTAATGGACGGCGCCGGCAAGCTCAATATCGAAAACGTTACCGAAAACCTTGATGTCTTGATCGAGAATTACCGCGCAAATGATCTAGCGTATATCTACTTACCCGGCGGCACGGTCGATGCAAATCTGACCAAAACCAGCCCAGGCACGATTACCATCGACGGGCAGGCGCGCCTGGTGGGCACGAATCCCGACGCGCCCAACGCGATTTCGGCCAAAGTCCGGGCGGGAGCCATTACGCTCAGCCCCACGGGCACCTTCGACTCAGTGCTGCAAGCCGGAAACACGGTCAACATCCTCGGTGCCAAGCCGCAAGATACGTTGAACGTGACGGCGCCGACCACGATCGCACTTGCACCAACGTCCCTGGGAACTCCAAACACTAGCCTTGGCCTGGCCGATCAATTCGACGTTTTCTCGCCCTACGTCGTTGCCAATCCGCCGCCAGACGCTTTCTATATCGTGAACGGCGCGTCACTCACCATCAACTCCGGGCCAGGGCCACGCCCCGGCTTGATGGATGATGATTTGTTGGAAAGCTTGGGCGTCTCCTTCTTTGATACAACATTGACTTACCAAAGCACAGAGCACGTGGATGCGATGGGTCACCCCCTCACCGCCACAGTGAATGTGCGCGAGTTCTTTATCAACACCGATCCGCAGGCGACCGACAATCTGGTCAACTTCGACGCCTCGCAATTGCGCGGTGTTTTCAATTTCAACGTGTCCGAGCCCGACTACTCGGACGCGGCAAAGATTGCTAACGGCGGCCTCAGCACTGGATTTGATTCAGAAGTAGACAATGCTCTTCCGGTCACTTCGTACGGGCAGACGCATGTTGTGCTGTCGAATGTGAATCCGGAATTGAGCGTTAATATCAGTGGCACCCAGGCGATTACGGGAACCGAATTCAACTCAACCGAGATCGCGCTGGATACCATAAACATTCAGCCTAAGCCACCGATTGTTAATGTCGCCTCGACCGACGTATCGATCGGCAACGGGGTGATGGCCAACATTCAAGGGAATGTTTCTGTCCACATGGCTTGGCTGAAAGATGTGGATGATCGTCTAGGAACGACGGCGAACAATCTGACGTTGGGTTCCACAACGTATACCGGCTGGGCGACCATCGCGGGAACCAAGCCCACGCTATCGATGGATACGCTGCAGGGCGAGCTTACAGTGTCGGGCAGTGCGCTGGACCAATTCGACGTGGAGGACACGCCGAACTCGGCGATGAAGACCACGATTGAAAACTTCACGACTGACGGAACCGCGCCCGGCGTGTACCTGATGGGCAAAACGACCGCGCCCTTGTATGTGAACGGACATTTTTCGGTGTACGCTGGTCGCCGATTGAATGCCGACGGAACCGTAACGGACGTCGGCAAGGTAGATAACCTTTACAATCTCGCCGATAAGTTCGCCGTGACCGGAGGCATATTTTCGACGGCCTATGACGGTTCGTTCCTGTTCGACGGCCAATTGCAGGGTTTGAAAACGCTCAGCGGCCTGGTCGACATTGTGCCGGGCTTCACACTTGACGAGTGGCTGTCATTCACCCCTCCGTTTAACTTAAGTCTGCCATTGTTTGTGAACTATGTTGGCGCGGCCCAGGGCACCTTTACGTTTGACACGTCGAACGCCGTCGTCAACGGCGTCGGTTTTACCGACGGGTTGGAGTCGAACTCGAATTTTCCCGGGGAAGCCGATTTACGTTACCGGGCCTTGGGTGACGTGATTTATGGCGCCAATTTGGAAGTGTTCGACTATGGCCCGCTTCTGACGGGCAACTCGCCGCTAAACATCGGCAGGGTTGGCTCGCCGGTTGTTCTAAATAATCCGCTGCCATTGCCGTTCAATTACGTTTCCAATCCCAACAGTGTGAATGGGTGGGAGCAAATCGAGGTTGGGGCGACGGTAGGTCCGGTGACAATTGTCGGCCGCGATTCGTTCACGCGCGTCGATGTCGATCCAACGGATTCGCATAGCGCCGCATCGGCCTTCGGGACCACCGGCGGTTTGCCCGGCTGGGGCAACGTGACTGGCGGCAATAGCTTGCTGACGACCCTTCTAGGAGCCCTGACGGTCAGTCACGTCGGCCTGACCATTCACGCAAACGTCGCCGGATCGGCCTCGCCCGGCACGACTCCGCAAGTCGTGGTTACCGATAGCCAGATCACGGGCATTGCCGGAGCGACGATTCATTACGGCAATTTGGCCGACGGCTACGCGATGATCACCCAGTTCGGATCGCTGTCTCAGGTGGCGCAGTTCCCCGGTTTGATGATCCGCATGCCCACTTATGGCGGCGGCGACGTCCAATTTCAAAATACTCCCAGCGGCGCGAGCACGGAGCTGGATACATTAACCAATGCCATCGGCAACGTGACGGTTCAAGGAACCACTGGCGCATTGTCACTGGGCGATCTGTCGCATTCAGCTTCCGACGAATTTTATAACTTCGCCGCTGCCAGCGTGAACATTGGCGGCGGTTCGATGTTGGCGATCAACGGAAATCTCTTCCTTGGCGCTTCTTACGCGGTGCCGCTAACGACCATCGACGACAGCAACGACACCACCGCACCGCAAATGACGTTGGAAGACCAATCCAGTTTCGACAACATCGCGCTGGGAGGTCCGTCGACCGGCAGCATCGTATTCCAGTTTAATATTCCCACTACATCGCACTTCGATATTCACGGGGCCGCAAATGCTCAGTGGTCGATTAACGATACGCAGCCAAACACTCAGCTCTTCGCCAACACGGGCAGTCAGGTATCCGTGACGCGAGGGAAGACCTCGGGCAGGTTCCCGCCTATGACGGTTCTTGGCGCCGGATCGATTTTGATGGACGGGCAAGATGGCGTGAATCTTACCTCGTCCGCGCAATTCAAGGTCGCAGCCGATCCGGCGCGGCCAACCGACGTCACGAATCTAACCGTCAACTTGAGCAATACTTTCCAGGACAATCTGAAGATCGACACGGCCGGGAGCGGCTTCTTCTCGTTCTTTACGAACAACGGAACCGCTCAACCGATTACCTATCAGGGAAATACGACGCATCTGACTTACATCACGGATTTCCCAGGGCTCAACGATCGAACCGTCACCGTGGCCGACAGCGGCTCGGCCGGAACGACGATTAGCGGCGGACGGATTTCGGTAAGTGTGTTGGGCACCGACGGGCCGCTAGAAATCGACCAAGGCAATGGCGGCCCCGTTACCTTGGGCAACGGCGGCTCGCTCCAAGGCATTCACGGCGCGGTAACCGTTGTGGCGAGCAATGCGGCACTACCCGTGTTGCCGATCATCATTGATGATTCGGCCGATACCACGAACGCAATTGTGACTCTTGGATCAAACGGAGCCGGCAACACGCAAATCTCCGGTCTGACGTCGTCGCCCATTCAACTGACGGGAAACTCGGTAGCGATCACGCTCAAAGGTGGCACCGGCTCGAATACGCTGGTTGGCCCCGACAGTGCCAACAATTGGCAACTGACGGGCGCCAACGCCGGCGTACTCAACTCGGCATTCACCTATTCGAAGTTCGCCAACTTGAAGGGCGGATCCGGCACCGACGATTTCTTCTTTACGTCCACCAGCGGCACCGTCTCGGGTAACGTGGACGCGGGGGCGGGCTTCGACACGGCGCATTACTCACTCGGCGTGCTTAATGGTACCGAGACGATCAACATTGCGGCGGGCATTCTTCCCAAGATCAGCGGCAGCGCCACGAATTTCGAGGCCGTCGACGTCCAGACGCACGTCGGGGTCGTAACTCCAGCCAATCAGGCAAGCGGCAAGGCCCACCCGATCACGCCGCTCGCAATCCAGGTCACCGGTGGCGGTGGAACGCGCACGTTCTCGGCCACGGGCCTGCCCACCGGCCTTACGATTGATCCGCAATCGGGCATCATCTCGGGCACGGTCGCCAGCACCGTGGCGGACAATACGGTCTTCAACACCAAGGTCACGGTAAGTGACACGACCGGCACCGCCTCGGCAAGCTTCACGTGGACGATTGTATCGGACTTCGGGCTGGTGAATCCCAGCAGCCAAGTCAGCAGCTTTTTTAACAACGCCAATCTGGCGATCGGTTTCAATAACAACTTCGGCACGAACGTCACGTTTAGCGCGCAGAATCTGCCGCCGGGACTATCCATTAATCCGCAGACGGGCGTAATCAGCGGGACCTATCTGCCGGGCACCGTGAGCCCGATCGTCGCTCCAGTGACCGTCAGTGCGACTGACGGAGTGCATACGACCCAGGTCAATTTCACCTGGACTGTTTCGGATAGCGCCGGTACGAAGCACGCCGACCTGGCCGGCACCGACGGCGGCGTGATCTCATTCGTTTCTTCCGGGGGCGCGCAACTGAAAGCTTCGTACTTTGACCCCACCAGCATGGGAGCGCCGGCCGCCGGCTACCTGTTCCCGCTCGGTGGGATCAAGCTTGAAGTCGACGGCCTACACGCAGGGGACGACGCGGAAATTACGATCACGCCACCGCACGGCGTCAATCTCGACGAACTGCTCGCCGACAGTAGCTCCGTATGGATCAACTTGCTCGGCCGCTCGGGCAATGTGTCTGCTCACATCAGCGGTGGAAGCATCGTTGTCGATTTAGTTGATGGCGAGATCGGCGAGTACACTCCCGCGTTCGACGGCACGATCTCGGCCTATCTTGTCCCCGGCGTCCAGCAACTCACAGCGGCAATTGGCAACGCACCGGCACAAGTCTCGCCGGGCCAAGCGGTGACGCTCAGCAGCGATTTGGCGGGAACGCTCGCGCCTTCGGCGGAAAGCACGTGGCAAGCGACTCTCAACGGTAGCGTCGTGCAGACCGCGACCGGCGCGAGCTTCAACTTCGCGCCGCAACAGTCTGGCGCGTACAACATAACGCTTACCGCTAGCGACCTCATAACCGGCGTCAGCGCGACGGCCCAAACCTCGATCGTGGCAGCTTCCTCTGTCGGCGCGCTCAATGCGGGCACGCCGGCCGGAACTCCGTTCTTGGCTGGTTTGGTCGACCCGTCGCACAACGAGGGCATCGAGACGATCACGCCCGTCACGTTCTCGAACCTCGCAGGCGCGCCCGCACTCACGTATTTCACGACTCTCGATCCGCAGATCGACGCTGGGGACGCCTGGCAATACAACGGTTCTGGCGTGGCGCCCGTGATGATTCAGGGCACCAACCAGCAACTGACCGGAATCGGCACGACGATCGGCACGACGATCGACGTCGACGGACGGTGGGTCGCAATGGTCGACCCTAGTCTTGGCAACATCTGGGCCGTCACGCCCGAGGGCGCCCGGTTGATCGTTTCGGCGGCCAACGGGCTGAACCCAATTGATAATTTAGCGGCCGTCGGCGACACGCTGTATTTCTCGGCGAGAGATTCCGTCGCACAGAACCAGTTGCGCAGCGTGCGTCTAGATGCCACAGGCAATCCGGTTATCACGCAGGTTACAAATCTGTTTGATGAGACGGGCAACAACTTTTTTGCGATGCGGGCTTTGACGCCCTTTGCCGGAGGTCTGGCCTTCATTGCCACGGTCGGGCCGTACGAAGAGGGCCTCGAACCAAGTGATGAAGTGTTCCTGCTCACGGCCGGCGCGACTCCCGTGGTCAAGGAAATCGCCATTGATGCGGCACAGAACTTTCCAAACATTTCGTCGCTCTCTGTCATCGAGGGGCCCGGCGGCACTTCCCGATTGATTTTCACGCGTGCCGGCGACAACAGTCCGGCATCGCTGTATTCGTTGGATTCTTCGGATGCTGGCGACGCGAATCCCACGGCAACAAAGATCGATATCGCGCCCGCAGAAGCGAACGTGGAGATTGGCGATCTGACTGCGGTTGGCTCGAAAGTCTACTTCACGACGAACGCCAACGAATTGTCCACCAGTCAACTATGGGTGTCCGATGGCACTGCCGGCGGCACTCAGGCCCTGACCACAGACGGGCAACCCGACGATCAACGGCCGTTTTCGCTCGTAAACGTTGGCGGCCAGTTGAATTTCTTGTCCTCTGATGACGAGGGCGAGGTGAATCTATGGACGATTGATTCGGTGAGCGGACAGCCCGTCAAGGTGTCCGACCTCGGTCAGCAAGCGCAGCTATCCTCAGTTGGCGGACGCTTGTACGCCGAGATTTATGACGCGACGACTGGTCATTACCAGTTGTGGTCTGGCGCCGGCGGTGCAAGCCAACTCACGCAGGTACCGTCGAATCCCAATAATCCGTACACTGATCCCGGCGTGATTGCAGCCGACGACCAAGGAGTGGTGTACTTCTCGGGCGGGTCGACAGCGGTGCAAGACAGTTTTGGCGATCCCACGAATCAACTATGGGTTCTGGGACCCGCGTTTGCTAATGCCGGCGGAACGGCCACCGCACTGAATATCGTCACGCCGGCCGACACGTTTGCCGGCACATCCCCCACGGTGACGATCAGCGCCACCACTGTAGCGGGCGATCCGGCCGCCGACTTTGCCGGGCCCGTGTCGGTGCAGGTCGACGACGGTAGCGGCAACACGGTCTTCACGACGAGCGGCAACTTCAGTGGCGGGGTCTACTCCTTCCAACTTCCGCAGCTCGCGACCGCCGGTTCCGTTGCCACAACGTACACCCTGCATGTCGTGTCGAACGATCTGTCGACTCAGGCATCCTTTACCGTACACCCGATCGTGCATTTCGGTCCGACGAGCAGCACTACCGTTGTAGCGGGCGCGGGACAAACGTTCTCGCTCAGCATGCAAGCTGACGACGACCGCCAACTGTTCGCCGCCGGTTACACCGGCCAGGTGACGTTGAGCTACACCGATGGCGGCGGCACACATCAGTTGGGTCCCGTTTCTGCCGTGCAAGGGATCGTTACGTTCACGGGGCTGACGCTACCGACGCCGGGCAGCTATACGTTCACCGCCACGAGCATTGACGGGACGGCAACCGGCTCCTTTGTCGTGACCGTGCCGAAGGCCATCCAGTTCACAACGACCACCAGCGAGGTTTCCGATACCGATGTCTTTGATCTCGACATCGTGGCTGCGGATGTCGCCGGCAATCCGGCCGCTGGTTATACAGGGCTGGTGCTAGCAACGCTCACCGATCCGAATGGTGTGAGCACAAACACGTCGTACTATGTTGGTCCCGATCAACAGAGTCACCTGGTGTTGAAGGGACTGACGCTGCCGATCGATGGGCAATATCAGTTGCGACTCAGCGACGGCATTGTCGCGAGCACACTGACGATCAATGTCAGCCCAAAGCAGGTCGTCCCCGGCGATCTGAACGACGACGGCAAGGTCGATGCCACGGACATCGACACATTGTTCGGTTTCATTGCCACGGGCAACACGCACGGTGATCTCAACAACGACGGCAAGGTCGACAAGAGTGATCTTGATTTCCTGATTCACAACATTCTGCACACCGAATACGGCGACGCGAACCTCGACGGTTTCGTCGATACAAGCGACCTGGCAATCGTGCGGACGAAAACAGGGAGCACGTTGTCCGGGCCGGACTGGGCCAGCGGCGACTTCAACGGCGATGGTTTCGTCGACGTTGCCGATCTGGCGGTCGTCCGAAGCCATATGGGCTTTGCGTCAACCGTGAGCAGCACTACGGGCGCCACGAGCCCGTCGAGCCCCCTGGTCCAACTGACCATCGTGGCGTCGCCGACTACGGCGCCTGCCGCCGCTCCGGCCATGGCGATCACGCCAACCGCCGCCGTGGGCGAAACGCCGGCTGCCACTGGCGCGCAGACTATCTCGCAAGCCGGCGCAGTCTCCAACCCGTTGGCAAGCCCGACCATCGCCGACCCAGTTGACACACTCGGTACGCCGCCGACTGCAACGCCCGTTACCCCGAGCGCAATCGCGAGGTTCGTAGGGCCGCTGCTGCCGCGCTTTCTAAAAACCGTGACGTCGGCAACACCGGCGCAGGGTCCCGCAATCAACGCGACCGCGGAACCGGCGGAAGGCTCCTCGACTAGCGCACCCGATCGCACAGTTGTGCTGGGACCGCTTCCTTTCGCGCAATCATCCGCCAGGACCAGCGTCCTGACCGCGACAACGGCAATCGACGCTGGTGCGCTGCACCAGGTTCTGGCCGCCACGGTGGCGCAAAGACCGTCTGCGGATTTGGCATTTGACGATTCGTTTGAAGAACTGATCAATTTACTGGCAACGAACCAAAGTTCGGCTGCCAGCGGCAAGAAGAATTAGTGCGTGCGTATCGAAGGCAAAATGTGAACCACGAGAAACATCTCCCATGTTGCGACATCTGCTGCTGTGTGCGTTCGTAATTTTTACGCCTGTGACGGCGCGCGCGTCTCTAGTATCGTTGACGCCGGTTTACGTACAGAGTTTCGATAGTTCACTCACCTCCTTAGGAACGCTCGCCAACAACGGTGCCTCGACGCCGCTCGACGGCTATCTGCAATTCGAAGTACGGCTCACTTTTACGGATGCGGCCCCAGACGAGGATTTCTGGACCGCGGCCTTCAACATCAATTTGGGCCCCGGGCTGACAAACAGCTCGGGCTGGATGGATCCCGGCACGGCGCAAGCCAACGGGTACTACCCAAGCGCGCCATCGCTCGCCGAATATGATTCGAACGGAGCGACGGCAGGCGGCATTGAGATGCACTGGCAGAACGGGAACGGCGATTTCGGAATAAATCCTAATGATCTGCAAGCCATTATCGTCGAAGCAGCGAGCGCCGAAGCCGCCAATCGGCAGTATGGCGAAGCAGGTCGCCCCGGCGCAGGATCGCAGGATGCGCTGGGTGATCCGACGTTGATTGGCACATTTATCGTGCAGCGGACCGAATTGGTCTCCTCATCGATCGGCATTACGCCGATCAGTGGAAGCCCTTGGGGAAGTTACGTGTCTAACTTGGACGGTCAGGGAGTGCCGACCAGCCACACAGCGTCGAGCTTTACCGGTGGTACCTTGTCGGTCCCGGCGCCCGAGCCGTCGAGCTTACTGCTGGCGGCGTTCGCCGCCGGTGCGCTCGTAGTGCGCCGCGGTTACAGGCTCCACGGGGCGCGCAGCTAGGCGCCACGTACAAATCCGCGCGAGATAATCCCACGTCCTGTACAAAAGGAACGTCCCAGCAAAGGGGCGCATATTCTCGGTCGAAACGGATCGCAGGGATGGCGCTCCTTGCGCGGCGCATTGCGTCACGGCGATTGATCGCCGCGCATTGATGGCCGTCGAGAGCGTGATCTCTACGGATTTTCACCGTCGGCGCGTGGATCGAGAATGAATCCTGCGAATGCTACCGCAAGGTACGCGTTCAATGCGAACATTTGTTTGGCTTTGCCCAACAGGAGCCGCAACGACGGCTAGGTGCAAAACTCTCGGCCTATCCCCGCCGACAGCCTTTCAAACCGTCCCTTTCAGGTCGAGAGGAACTACCTGGGCATAACCGGTAAGGTTGTGACGATTCCCGTGGCCAGATCGTAGACCCCTCCCGCCATCTTGAGCTTGCCCTCGTCGATGAGTGCAGCAATGTCGGGCGAGGCCTCGACCACGGTCATGGCTTGATTGATGACGTTCTCGCGGATGGCGCGGTCGACATCATTCCCCGACGATTTCACCGCCGGACGCAAATGCTGAAACAGCGAACTGAATTGGCCCGGCTGTGGTTCGCGCTTCATGGCTGCGGTTACTGCGCCACAAGACGTATGCCCTAACACGTAAATGATTTTCGCCCCGAGAATGCATGTACCGAATTCCAAACTGCCGATGATTTCCGGAGTGGCTACGTTTCCAGCAATGCGGTTGACGAACAAATCGCCGAACCCTTGGTCGAATACGATTTCGACGGGAACTCGCGAATCGGCACAGCCTAGGAAGACCGCAATCGGAGCTTGCAGCGCCGCGACCTCTTTAAGTCGCGCCATATTTCGATGCGACGCCAAGGTCTCGCCGCGGACGAAACGCTGGTTTCCTTCCGCTAGGGCAAGCAATACCTCATCCGGCGTCTCAGGGCGCCGGCTTCCTGGCTCGTCTGCTCTCGTCGCCTGGTTCGGATAGTTGAGCGTGCTCATCGAGTCCACCCCCGGCCGCAGCGTGCCACTTGCAGGGCTTTGAGATCAAAAACCGCTGCACAGCGGTGGATACGCACTACCATTTCGTTCCCTTAATTTGTATTTCGACTAATTCTTATCTCGACGTCGCTGTCCCTGGCGCTATAACTGGGCCGATTTCCAATCTTTGCCTCGGACCAGGCTCACGCTCGGTGCGCCGCCGAGACTCAGAAGACGTTTCACTGTCATGGAGAGCCGCTAACCTCGTTCGGCTGGATACTCGTCCGCTACAAGGCATCGGATCGGCGACATCCACTTTGCGACACCTGGCTAGTGAATCTTATCGGCGATCAAACCATCAGAGCCAATAGATAGTGTCCATGGGATCCATCGAAAAACTCTATGGATCAGCAAATCGCTGAAATCCGAGCAACAGCTGGCGGCTGAGGATTGGCAGGCCCGTGAAAAATGCGGACAAATCATGATTTCGGTCCATAGGCATTTCCTATGTAACCAATTATATTTATTGAATGTCGTTATAGGACGTCGGTAGGAAACAGACGCCTAGTTGCCGTTACAACGGCTGCCCTTCCCGGCACTCCCGACAATCCGTCGGTGTCGGGATGAGCCCTGAGCAATTTTCCGCAGGAGAAGCGCGTGGACTGGCTGAACTATCATCATCTTCTCTACTTCTGGCAGGTGGCGCGCGAGGGTAGCGTCGTTCGTGCCGCACGAGCACTGCACCTTTCCCAGCCCACCGTCTCGGCTCAGGTGCGCGCGCTAGAACGGGCCCTCGGGCAGAGATTATTCCAGAAGCAAGGTCGAGGCCTGGTGCTGACCGAGGTCGGCCGACAGGTGTTGCGATACGCTGAGGAGATCTTCGCTCTGGGACGCGAACTGACGGAAGTCGTCGGCGGTAACAAATTGGCCGCGACGACGCGCTTCGCGGTGGGTATCTCGGATGCGCTACCAAAAATGACCACTTACAAGCTGCTCGAGCCGGCTTTGGTTCTCGAACCGCGCCTGCGGATCGTGATGAAGATCGACAAGACCGACCGTCTGCTCACGCAGTTAGCCGAGCACAGCCTGGACCTGGTACTGGTGGATGGTCGTGCCCGTCCCGACATGAATGTCCGCGCCTTCACGCACCTGCTGGGTGAGAGCGGCGTGAGCATTTTCGCGACGCGAAAGTTGGCTCGACAATATCGGCGCAATTTCCCCCAGTCGTTGCACGGTGCGCCCCTGCTGGTACAAACGACAAATACGTCACTGCGACGAACTTTGGACCAATGGTTCTACGAACGCAATTTGGTGCCCCAAATCGTGGGCGAGGTCGAGGACACTGCCATCTTGCAGGTCCTGGGGCAGGAAGGCGTCGGACTGTTCGCAGCGCCGTCCGTCGTGGAAAAGGTGATCTGCAAGCAACACGACGTATGCGTCTTGGGGCAACTGGCCGAGGCAAAGGAACGCTTTTATGCGATTTCTGTCGAAAGACGGTTGCGACATCCGGCGGTTGTCGCCATTTCACAGGCCGCACGCAAAAACTTGTTCGTTGCCTAACGCCCTCTACAAAAACCATCGTCTAAAGAAATAGGCGGAGCTGTTCGACGGAGAGCCCGAGCACGCAAAGTTTTTCTGCGTCAATATGTGGACGGTGCCGAGTCCACGGCTCGCCCCTGACATTCGGCTGTGCGGGGCGGCGTTCGTCGGATCGCCGTACGTCGCCTTGGATTCTTGAACTCAGGCTAATTTCCATCCCGAGCGATAGTCGCGACGCAGAAAGCGTTCAGCGTCCGAGCAGTTTGTCGCACGCATATTCGCCGCGTCCCATTCGAGCCGCATACCTGCGCGAAAGGCGACGTTACCCAAATGGTTGGCTTCGGTCAACCAGCCGGCGTACTCGAAGTTGCAGGTCGTAGGCGCGCCCGTCTTGCAGGCGTGCAACCACTCCGCATGATGTCCGAGGGACTTGGGAATGAATGGCTCGGGTGGCGCGAACCCTGCAAACTTGTCCGCCGGCAATAGCAAATATTTGCCGTAGTCGGACAGTAACATTCCTTTGTCGCCGACGAAAAGCACTCCGCTGTCCCACCTGGGAATCCCGCCATCTTGCCAGATCTTCGGTTTGTTACGGCCTTGATACCAGGTCAACTCGAGCGCTGGTGATGAGTCGCGCGATCCGTACTGATAGGTGACTTGCATGGAAGCCGGCGCGATTTCCGGATGCGGCGGCGGCCCTTGGGCTTCGATCGCCAGTGGCGCTTTCAGGTCGAGCGCCCAAAACGGCAGGTCGACCCAGTGACTGCCCAAATCGCTCATCGTGCCGTTGCCGAAATCCCACCAGCGATACCATTTTGGTCCGGGAAAGTAGACGCTGTGAAACGGCCGTTCGGGCGCAGCCCCCAACCACAGGTCCCAATTCAGGTCAGGCGGAATCGGCTGTGTCTCGGCGGGCCGGCTCTCCGTAAAAACGATGTCGCCGGCCTGCGTGGCATCCGCTTCACGGGCTTGCCAGCCCCAGGCTCTGTTAACCCAAACGTGAACCTCTCGCACAGGCCCAATTGCGCTGGTTCGAATCAGTTCTACGACACGGCGGTAATTGTCGCCGGCATGGATTTGCGTCCCCATTTGCGTGGCAACGTTGGCGCGTGCGGCTGCCTCGCGAATAACGCGCGCCTCCCAAACATTGTAGGTAAGCGGTTTCTCGCAGTAGACATGCTTGCCGAGTTGCAACGCCGGGAGTGTGGCAAAGGCATGCGCGTGTTCGCAGGTGCTGACGACGACGGCGTCGACCTCGCCGGCTTGGTCGAAAAGTTTGCGAAAGTCGTCGAAACGACGCGCCTGCGGATGTGCTTCTGCCGCGCGAGCAAGGTTGTCGGAATTCACGTCGCATAGCGCGACGATATTCTCAGACGCGACGGCTTGCATGTTGCTCGCGCCACGTCCGCCGCAGCCGATGACGGCGATGTTGAGCTTCTCGTTCAGGTTTCTAGCCCGCAGGATGGCTGGAGCGGCGAATGCTGCCGTGCCGGCGATCGCTGCGGTTCGCAAGAAACGGCGACGGCCCACAGATTGCGCCTGACACGATAGGCTGCTTTTATCTTTTGTCACAGCGGGTGTCCCCCCTTATCTCTGACTCTTTGGTGTCGGACCAGTCGCATTATAGGCAACATCGTTTCCACTGGTACGCCCCAGCCGATGGACAATGCGAATCCGTGTGGGACATCTTGCAAGTCTAGCCGCTGGCGGCTCGACGTTATTCATCACTCACGGCTTGGTTGACGTTTTCAGCAAGCTTAAAGGAGACCTTCGACAACCCCGATGGCGTCCTGCGGGCCGGGAGCGGGCAGACGCATTGAACGTGGTCTCGGCTGAGTGCTATTGGCACCGCCGTGGCCGCTCGGAGGTGCGTTGCCAGACGGAAAAGATCGCGTCGACAGTTATGCACGCTTCTCCAACTTCTCTATTCCAAAGTAGAAACGGCACATGGTTTGCGACGCCATCAGTCAGGAGGACCTTCGTCATGGCAACTGTCGATCGGGGTCGGCCCCTCAATGTTTTGATCGTCGAAGATAACAAGGGGGCGGCAGGCGTATTCCAGGCTTTGTTCAATGTACACGGTCACCGGGCCGTGGTGGCACACGATGGATCGCAGGCTCTCGATATGGCCCGCAAAGAGTCACTTGATGTCGTCATTTGCGACCTTGGCTTGCCTGATATGGATGGATTCGAGGTGGTTCGCAGGATGCGAGCCGATCCCGCGATTCCCTACCATCCCGTCTGTGCCTTGACGTCGAGGACGGACGAAGTGTCGCGAAGGAAAGCGGCGGAAGTCGGATTCGATGGCTACATTGTCAAGCCGCCCAACTTCCCCGAGCTGATTGGCTTTCTCAAAAAGTATCAGCGTTGAAGCAGCTGAATACGGACTGCCGGCCTCTCGCCGCTTATCTGCCCCTCTCGGCAAAAGCGATATTTCGCCGATTCTTGCCGATATGTGCTTTGCTGTGGCGATCGAGCCTCGCGAAGCTTTCACTGCTTGCCGCTTGAGGCACCCCGCTGACTCTCAGCCATTCAAACCAGGCAGGCAGGCTCGCCGCGTCGAAATCAGCCGCGAGAACGCTTTGAAGGTCCCGAAGCGGTGCCATATAAAAGTCTCGTCAGTCGGCGTAGATTAGGAATCCAATTCGTTCGCTCGTGAATCAATAAGAACCGATCGAACGTGCTTAGGGCTTAGAATCCGACAACTGTTGAACCTCCACGAGGCACTTGCCTTCTCAAGTTGCAAAGACAAGGAGATCGTTTTAAAGATGTACGGCGACTACGAATTAGAAATTTACGCGGCCGGGCTGCGCGGAATCTTGCCCAAGCTTCCCATCGACATGGCCACGCTCGAAAAGAAGGCCGTCGAGTCCTGGTCAGAGACTATCTCCTCGTACGTGCAGGGTGGCTGTGGAGACGAACGGACCCAAAACCTCAACGTCGCGGCGTTCGAGCGGTGGGGCATCGTCCCTCGCATGATGGTCGACGCCTCAAGGCGCGACCTATCCATCGAGTTGTTTGGCATGAAGCTGCCGACTCCGATCTTCATGGCCCCGATTGGAGTTCTGGGGATCTGCGCCCAGGATGGCCACGGCGATTTGGCGGCCGCGCGTGCCGCCGCCAAGACGGGTGTGCCAATGGTGGCATCCACTCTGACCGTAGACCCCATCGAGGCCATCGTCCCCGAGTTCGGTAGCGTGCCGGGCTTCTTTCAACTCTATACGCCGAACGATCGCGGCGTCGCCGAGAGTTTTGTCCATCGCGCAGAAGCGGCAGGGTTCAAGGGAATCGTCGTCACGCTCGATACTTGGATTGCAGGCTGGCGACCAAGGGATCTGACGCGGTCAAACTTTCCGCAATTGCGCGGGCACTGCCTGGCGAATTATTTCACCGATCCAGTGTTCCGCTCGCGGCTGGCCAAGCCTCCCGAGGAAGATCCCGTTGCGGCCATTCAATTTTGGGCAAAGACGTTCGGAGCATCGCTCACTTGGAACGACCTCCCTTGGTTAAGGTCGCTCACGAGGCTTCCACTATTGCTCAAGGGCATTTGTCATCCTGACGACGTTCGGCGAGCGATCGACGGCGGCGTCGACGGCATCTACTGCTCCACTCATGGGGGCCGGCAAGCCAATGGCGGCGTCGGCTGTTTGGAAATGTTACCGGCGGTTGTCGAAGCAGCGGGTACTGTTCCGGTGCTATTTGATTCCGGAGTTCGAACGGGAACCGACATCGTCAAAGCAATCGCGCTGGGCGCCACGGCAGTTGGTATCGGGCGACCCTGCACCTGGGGTGTGGCCCTGGATGGGACGAATGGCATCGTCCATGTATTGCGATGTTTGCTCGCCGAAGCCGATCTGTTGATGGCCATCGACGGATACCCAACCCTGGCTGATGTCCGGTCAGCCACGATGATTAAGCTTTAGTAATGTAGCAATGGTCCATGCGGCGGCCACTCGCAAAAGCCTTTAGGTGCCGTCGCTTCAATATGTCTATCCGCTGACGACAGGCTGATGCCGTCTGGAAAGCTGCCTTATGGTGAGCTCCAACATTGGATTTTCCAGACTCGGCGATTCAAAAACTGGTCCGGTGACGCGGTTGACTCGCTCCTTGTCCCTTCTTTTGCATCACGTACCTAAGAGACGTTGCGCATCGAATTTGTTCATGCCAATGTTCCGGAGGAAGAATTGGGCAGTTCTTTTGGGATTTTAGAATCTTGATAGTGATGGGGACTGAACACTGGCTATAGTATGACGGCGCTGCGATGGGTTTCGCTCGCGGGACGTCTAGGAAACCGGGCTCGCGCATGCAACGCCCGCAGCCAGCGTGGTGAACGGAAATGTGGTCAATCAAGCGGTCGCCGTTGCAGCCATCGAGAATCGTCTCGCATGCCGATCCGACCTCGCCAGAGCATGGAGGGCCACCACCGGCAAAGATTTCCGGTGAAATAGCTATCGAGAAGCCTCGCCACCAGACCTTTTGGCTGTGGGTGATGTGCCTGACCGGCGTCGATTATTTCAGCACGCTGGCGTATCAGCCATCGATAGCGTTCGAGGCGGCAGGCCTGTTGGCGCCCTTAACCACTGTGGTATTAGTCGCCGTTACGCTCTTCGGCGCTCTGCCGGTGTATGCCCATGTCGCTTCCTGCTCTCCCAATGGCCAGGGCTCGATCGCCGTTCTCGAACGTTTGATGCACGGATGGACGGGAAAAGCCATCGTCCTTGCACTGTTAGGATTCGCGGCTACTGACTTTGTCATCACCAAGACGTTGTCGGCAGCCGACGCCGCCGTACACCTGATGGACAATCCCATCTGGCAAAACGTTCCACCCATCATTCGCGAAATGACCGAAACGCAGCAGCGCAATTGGCTGACTATGACATTGCTCGTCATATTGGGCGCCACGTTCATACGCGGGTTCAAAGAGGCTATCGGGCTGGCGGTGGTGATCGTCGGCGGCTACCTGATATTGAATGTGTTGGTCATCGGCAGCGGCCTGAGACACCTGTTCGCGAATCCCCACTATTTGCACGATTGGTATACGAACGTAGTTGCTGGACATTGGCATTTAGAGCATGCTCCACTCGCCGGAACGGGCGGTTGGAGCATTCTAGCCATCAGCTTGTTGCTGTTTCCCAAATTGGCGCTGGGCTTAAGCGGTTTCGAAACGGGCGTCGCCGTGATGCCGTTAATCATCGGAGACCCCAGCGACACGGCAGATAATCCCCGCGGCCGAATTCGCAACACGCGCAAGCTATTAATCACGGCAGCCGTGATCATGTCGATCTACTTGCTTTGCTCGTCACTTGTAACTGCCACGCTCATTCCGCCCGAGGCATTGCACAAAGACGGCCCCGCAGCCGACCGCGCGTTGGCCTACTTGGCGCATGGCGAGGGACCTGCCGTGCTCAATTCCCTGTTTGGCGAGACGTTTGGAACGATCTATGACCTAAGCACCGTCCTCATTCTCAGCTTTGCCGGTCTTAGCGCGATGGCCGGGCTGTTGAATCTGGTGCCGCAATACTTGCCACGATATGGCATGGCGCCCGAATGGTCACGGGTTGTGTTTCCGCTGGTCGTGTTGTTCACGGCCATCAATTTGTTCGTCACCTGGATGTTCGACGCCGACGTCGGCGCCCAAGGGGGCGCGTATGCCACGGGCGTGCTAGTTTTGATTTCCAGCGCCTGCCTGGCTACGGTGATCGATCTGTATCGCCAGCGCAGTGGGCATTGGCTAACGCGCACGCCGTGGATCTTCGTTTTTATTACGCTCGTATTCTTTTTCACGACGGGCGCGAACATGATCGAGCGGCCCGACGGGATCAAGATCGCCAGTTGGTTCATTATCGCCGTCGTGATCAGTTCGTTCGCATCGCGGGTCAAACGCAGCACCGAACTGCGTTTCAAGGCATTCGACTTTGCCAACAGCGAGTCTAGATTTCTGTGGGACAGCCTGAAGCACCTGGAGTTTCCGGTGCTCGTACCTCATCGTCCCGGCCGGCGCGGCTTGGACGAAAAGGAGGCCAGCATCCGCCGCCGCCATCGGCTTCCCGACGACATGCCGATGGTGTTCATCGAAGCCGAGCTGGGGGACGCCAGCGAGTTTCAGCACAGCCCGTTGATGGAAGTGATCGATCATGACGGCCGGTTCGTGATCAGCGTCACGCGCTGCGCCTCGATCGCACATGCCGTGGCGACCATCGCTTTGGAGCTTTCGCGCGTGGGCAAGCCTCCCGAGATCCACTTCGGCTGGTCTGACGACAACCAACTGGCGGCCAGCATCGGATTCTTCCTCTTCGGAGAAGGAAACGTTCCCTGGCTCGTCCGCGATCTGATTCGCAAGGCAGAACCGAATCCCAAGCTCCATCCCAAAGTGATTATTGGTTAGCGCGAGAGCGATTGTATCGCCTCCACCGCAGACCATTGCTAGATCGACGATGTCCCGTCTGCCCACGATCTGCCGGCAAGCGGTGATCCATGAGCAATGGCATGGACAAAGACCGGCCCCGTCTCGATGTCGTCACGATAGCGCAACTGCGGCACGCCCGGTTGTTTCCATCGCGTTCCGGTTGCGCAGTCCTTGACGGCCAGTAAAGGTTTGCTGCCCGGGGAAACTTTCTTGCCTCTACCGCGCAGCGCTTGCAAAGCACCCGCGCATTTCGATCTACCCGCGCCGTGGCGCCGACTCCCACAAAATACTGAGGGTATATTTGCCTGGACCCTAGTTGTGCAATTGGTTGTCACGGCGTGCGCGCGGGCGGTTCGATGGAACGAAGAATGCCAAGGCCCCCGCTGGTTTCCACCGCACGCGCCGCTCCCCGGACTTTCGCACTCTGTGCGACCCTCTGCGTCGCTTCGGGCCTTGGCTGCGTGCAGGTGCAGCATACGGGCCCCTGTGTCCCCACAGGTTTGCTTACTCCCGACGCGACCGTCGATCTGAATTCCACGACGGAAGGGCATCACTCTCTCGAACGAGAAGTCTTGACCGAAACTCTCACCCGCTTGAAATCCACGCGATCGCCGGAACTTGCCTCGAACGCCAAGAAGTACAACGCCTTGGCATTGTCCGGCGGCGGCAGCTACGGCGCATTTTCGGCGGGTGTGCTCAATGGTTGGACCGCCAGCGGCCAGCGGCCCCAGTTTGACATTGTCAGCGGCGTCAGCACGGGCGCGCTGATCGCTACCTATGCCTTTTTGGGCCCGCGCTACGATGAGGCCTTGCGCAAGTTTTATACCACGACCACTACTGCCGACGTCTACCACAAGCGATTTAAGCCAGCCGTGTTATGGTCTGACTCATTTGTGTCGTCCACACCACTGCAGTGCGCCATCGAACGCGGCGTCAGTCCACAGTTGCTCTGCGAAGTGGCTCAGGCGCACGCTGAAGGACGGCGGCTTTTTATCGGCACCACCAACTTGGACACCGGTCGTCTGGTCATCTGGGATATGGGGGCGATCGCCTCGAAGGGCGATCCTGAATCACTCGTGCTTTACCGCAAGATCATTTTGGCATCGGCCTCGGCACCTGGGTTCTTTCCCCCCGTTAACATCGACGTCTCTGTAAATGGCCAAAGTTATTCGGAAATGCACGTCGATGGCGGGACCACGGCTCAGGTCTTCTTTCGCTCGTCGATGTTACAGATCGACCCGGCCGAGTTCAGTGGCGGCCGGCGCCCCCTTACCGGCTCGCGAGTTTACGTCGTGGTCGCCGGCAAGGCCTTTCCAGATCCCAAATGCATTGAGGATCGCGCGTTGAAGATCGCCAGTAGATCGTTGAGTGCGCTGACCCATGCCCAGACGCGTAATGACCTGGTGCGCATTTACACGCTGACGATGCTTACCGGAATGGACTTTCGCGTTGCCGCCATTCCCCAGGACTGGCCCATCCAGGAGGACGGCATGGTGTTCGACGAAGCATCTATGCGCAACCTCTACGACCGAGGGTATCAATGGACGGTCGCCGGTCGCGCCTGGGCCGACCTCCCTCCGGTACTGGACGCATCGCAGCAAAGTATTCCCCGAGCTGGCACGCGCTTTCTTGCGCCTCTGGCCGGAAATTTGCCCTGTGGTACGTGAGCGGTGCCTTGGGAATTTCCGTTTTGGCACCCACCGGTCGAAAACCACAATCGGTGCTCCGCTGCGCGTCGAACGAGCGCGATGGTTTCGCATTGGCCAGATAGAAGGCGTTTAGAACGTCCTCCTCAAGTGCGGGTATGCAAGGGCGTTCCCCGGCACGCCGTTTGCTAATATCGTAGCCGCTTTGGAATACATCCAGGGCCAGGATTTATCTCTACCGAAGGAGCTACGAACATGACAAAGAAAATAGTCCCAGCAAAGGCGACCGCAAAGAATCCGCAGGCAAAAGGGAAACCAGAACGCCGCATGGCCGAGGATGCCCGCCCTGACCGATCGACTGCTGAATCAACAAGGGGCGACCACCGCGGGGTCGATATCCCGGTCGCAGGTAGTACGCCGTCGCTCGACGAAGAAACCCTCTCGGATGCCGCGCCCTACAACAAGACTTACGGCGTCAAGCACGAGCGCCAATAGCACCCTTTGGCGACGACCAAACTGAAGCGGGGTCGTCGTTCTAGAGCCCTTCGATATGGTAAAAACGGCGTAAGAGGAAGGTCGGACGAACTTCAGGTGGCGGCCCAGAAACGACCACTCGGCCGTCTTGAATCCTTCCCCCAAGGATAGAGAGAGTGTCAACTAGCCTTCGTCCGAGCTCAGGCGGCAACTTCTCAGGGTTCTGGAGAGCGGCATGGCTCAACTAGCGCACAGTTCGTCGATCATCCGATCAAAAACCGGAATTCCAGGTTTAGACGAGGTCCTGAACGGCGGCCTGATACCGCACCGTCTCTATCTTATCGACGGAGATCCCGGTGCGGGTAAGACCACCCTGGCGATACAATACCTGCGCGAGGGGTTGCAAGCAGGCGAACGATCTCTGTACATCACGCTTTCCGAGACCAAGGAAGAACTGGTTGCGGGCGCCAAATCGCATGGTTGGTCGCTGAACGGCATTGAGATCGTCGAGCTTATTGCTGAAGCCGAGGAACTCGATGGCGAGTCGCTAGTGACGATGTATCACCCCTCCGAAATCGAGCTCACGGAAACCACATCAAAGATTCTGGCGGCTGTAGACAGGATAAATCCAGTGAGGGTCGTCTTCGATTCCCTTTCTGAATTGCGACTCTTGGCACAAAACTCTCTGCGCTATCGTCGCCAAATCCTCGCGCTGAAGCAGTTTTTTATCGGTCGTAAATGTACAGTTCTGCTTCTCGACGATCACACGTCAGAAGGCTCTGATTTGCAATTGCAAAGCATCGCGCACGGGGTCATTTCGCTGGATCAGCTGGCGCCGATTTATGGAGCCGAGCGGCGCAGGCTGCGCGTGATGAAAATGCGCGGAAGTTCTTATCGCGGAGGCTACCACGACTTCGCGATTCGCGAAGGGGGGCTCGTGGTGTTCCCGCGGATCGTGGCGTCCGAACATAACGAACCGTTCGTTCCTGAGCACATCAAGAGCGGAGTCACGACACTCGACACGCTCTTGGGTGGTGGCCCCGATCGAGGCACCAGTACACTGCTCATGGGTCCAGCCGGTTCTGGCAAATCGACGCTCGCCGTGCAATACGCCGTAGCGGCCGCTGCACGTGGCGATCACGCTGCCATTTTTGCTTTCGACGAAAGCCTGGCGACGTTAGATGCTCGCACTGCTGCGCTGGGGATTAAGTTCAAGGAAGGAACCGAAGCGGGCCAGGTAAAGCTGCATCAGATCGATCCTGCGGAACTATCGCCCGGAGAGTTCGCCTCGTTAGTACAAGAATCCGTCGAACAGGATAACGCTCGGGTGATTGTTATTGACAGCTTGAATGGCTACATGAATGCCATGCCCGAGGAGCAGTTCCTCACCGCGCAACTGCATGAACTTCTAAGCTACCTGGGCAAACAGGGCGTCACCACAATCCTGGTCGTCGCTCAACACGGGATGCTGGGCACGAACATGCAATCACCCGTTGATACGAGCTATCTGGCCGATTCAGTCGTCTTGCTCCGCTACTTCGAATACTCGGGCAAGGTAAAAAAGGCCATTTCCGTTGTTAAAAAACGCAGTGGGGCGCATGAAGAGTCGATTCGCGAACTCCGCTTCGACGACAAAGGCATTCATCTGAGTGAGCCGCTTGTACAATTCCGCGGCATTTTGACCGGCACTCCCGTGCACGTCGGCGAGGACCAGCTCTCTCCACATGAAGTCGTCGATGGACGCCGCAATGACTCCCGAAGACTTTAGTCAGCGCGTCCTCTTGCTGACGCCCACACGCAAAGATGGTGACGTCACTGCATCGTTGTTGGCCAAAGCCGGCATCGCTTGCCAAGTATGCGTCGATTTGCGCTATCTGGCCGACGAAATCTATAAAGGAGCCGGCGCCGTCCTGATCACAGAAGAAATCATTAGTGCCAACGGCATTCAGCAATTGCTCGGTGCCTTGGAGCATCAGCCCACCTGGTCGAACCTGCCCATCGTCATGTTAATGAAGGGTAGCGTCACATCACCAGTCGCCGCAAAGGTGCTGCGCGACCTGAGAAATGTCACTCTGCTGGAGCGACCGGCGCCCACACGTTCGGTCGTTAGCGCCGTACAGTCCGCAATTCGCAGCCGGCAGTGGCAATATCAGATTCGCGATCATCTCGAGTCCATTCGACTTGGCCAAATTGAGCGACAGCAGCTCTTGGAAAGCGAGCGCACCGCGCGGCAAGAATCCGATAGAGCAGGTCGCATCAAGGACGAGTTCTTGGCAACTTTGAGCCACGAATTGCGGACGCCGCTCAATGCCATCGTCGGCTGGGCCCAGCTGATCAAAATGAACTCCGGCGATCGAGAAATGGTCGAGGAAGGCATAGGCGTTATCGATCGTAACGTTCGGGTGCAAACGCAGCTTATCGAAGATCTGCTCGACATGAGCAGAATCATCTCCGGAAAGGTTCGTCTAGACGTGCAACACGTGGCGCTCTCGGAGGTTATTGATGCGGCGCTCGAATCCGTTATTCCGGCGCTTACGGCCAAGGAAATACGTTTGGAGAAAGTGGTCGACCCGTCGATTGGCTCGGTCAGCGGCGATCCGGGGCGACTACAGCAGGTGCTCTGGAATCTACTAACGAACGCGATCAAGTTTACGGCGAAAGGTGGCAAGCTGCACGTGCTGGCAGAGCGCGTCAATTCGCACTTGGAAGTCAGTGTTACGGATAATGGTGAGGGCATCGCCCCCGAGTTTCTCCCGCAACTTTTCGAGCGATTCACGCAGGCCGACGCGTCCACCACCCGCAAGCATGGCGGACTCGGCCTGGGACTATCCATCGTGCGGAGCCTCGTCGAAATGCACGGCGGCACGATTAGCGCCAAAAGCGCCGGGATAGGCCAGGGGGCCACGTTCCTCATTAAGCTGCCATTGCGCGTCGTAAATGGTCCAGAACCTGGCCCGGCGATTCACCCCGGCTCTATCTCGAAGCATGATTTGTCCCGCGACCGGCCGAGACTCAAAGGGCTCAAGATTCTGGTGGTCGATGACGAGCCCGATGCGCGGGAGCTAGTGCGACGCTTTTTAATCGAGTGCGAAGGCATACCGACGCTGGCTGCATCAGCCTCTGAAGCCATATCGCTGCTGCCGGCCATTTCGCCCGACGTAATTATTAGCGACATCGGCATGCCCTATCAGGACGGATACGCATTTATGCGCAGCGTTCGCGCGCAAGGATTAAAAACGCCGGCGCTGGCCCTGACGGCCTTTGCCCGTCCCGAAGATCGAATCCGGTCTATTCAAGCCGGCTACCAGATGCATCTTCCCAAACCGGTGGATCCCGTCGAACTAGTGGCGGTGATTGCCAGTCTCGCGGGACGCTACAACGCCTCGCACGAGCGCTAGGCGATGGGGGTCGTGCAGCACTTTGTATCCCGTCAGCGACGGTCGAGGCTTGGTCGTCATGGAATGCTATTAACAAATGTGTTGAGGGACGCAGTAGGGCGGTAGCCCAGGGCCAGTCAGCCGAGCGATTTAACTGTCCTTCGCCGGCCTGTACATTACCGTGGGTCGCCGCGCATTAAATCCTCAAACTTTGTATTGCCGATCCGGTAATGCTTCCAGTCTTGATAATCGAAGTGCCACCACTCGAACTCGTAGACGGCAAAGCCCTCGGCTTGCATCGCCTGTCGCAAGTGGTCGCGATACCACCGCTGTCGCGACGTCCCCCCGGGATACAGTGGCAGCGAGCGCGGCGAGAATTCGTCGTAGCCAGCAACCATCGAAATCGGCTTCCCCGTGGCCAGGTTGTAGAGCGACAGATCCACGGCGCAACCACGATTGTGTCTTGAGCCCTGGGCGGGATTGGCGACAAAGTTCTTGAATTCTTGCGGTGTCGCATCCCAAAACATTTTCGTTACATACCACGGTCGATACGCGTCGTACACGAGCAGACCAAGTCCTTGTGGCCGCAGCCGCCGCTGTACGCGCAGTAATGCCTCGGCGGCAGGCCGCTGCAGAAAGGCCCGCGGTTGTTTATAGAACACCGCGCCGGCAAAGTTGTTGGTCGTGGCATATCGCACGTCGAGCTTTATCGTCGCATCGAGCGTCACCACCTCGACGAGATCTGATTCGCGAAAATCCCCCGTCTCGACCGGTGGGGTTGCGACCAGCGCCGCTTTGCGCAACGCGTCGACCGGCTCGACCGGCACGATGTGGAACGTCTCGCCGTCCTTGGTGCCCAACTCGCGACGCTCGAAGCGCACATCGGCAGCCACGACGTGCGTGGCGTTGCCCGCCGCATCACGCGTGAATTTCAGCTTTTCGCCGTGATACAGGCCGTAATCCGGAAAGGCAAATTCGTTGTCGTCGAGTTCCTTTAGCGGATAGGCATAGAACCACTCGATCAGCGCCACGAGCCGCCCATGATTCTCCAGGATATTCAACGTGTTGTGGTCCCAACCGTATTCGCCAATCAGTCCGTGCCAGCGATCCGGCGCGGCCGGCGGAGGTTCGTCCGGCCGGCGATCGAATACCTCGTCCTTCACGAGCAGCCTGCGTTGCTCGTCGAGCCGCACCTTTGTGCCAAAATTGATCGGATCGTCCGTCAGCAGCGCACCATCGATTCCTCCCGCGCGCAACTCTTGCCGAAACACGCCCGGGTGCATCCATGCGCGGCCGTTCAGCTCGATGACCGGCACCAACCGATCATCGGATCCATACTCACCTGCCAGCTCACGAGCGCGCGACACCGGAATCGGCGTGGTGGTCCGATACTCAGGTAGCGCCGTGCCATCCTGCTGGGCCAGCATCAGTCGCAACGCGTATTCCGCTAGTCGCTCGACCGTACCGTTGCTCACGTCAAGTGCGGCGACCACAGCTACACCTAAATGGCGACCTGGTAGCGCTTCGACCTCAGTCGAAAAACCGTACACCGCTCCGCCGTGGCCAATGCGCCGCTGCCCATCGAGTTCGTCAACTTGAAAACCGATGGCAAATTCTTGTGGTTTGCCATCGATTTCTGGCCGGGGCGACGTCATCTGCTTAAATGTTTCAGGCCGCAGCAGGACGCCATCGCCGACCCGACCTTCTTGCAAGATGCAAGCTAGAAACTTCGCCAGGTCGCGAACGCTGGAATAAAGATTGCCAGCCGGCGCGATGCCCAAGGCGAACTTTGGCGCGGCAAAGCGCCGCCCGTCGTAGGTCCACATCGAGGCATACGCCAGCCGGGCTTCTAGGGCCGGCGTCAGCACGAAGCTACTACTAGTCATGCCCAGCGGGCGCAAGATGGCCTCGTCGATGCGCCGCGAATACGCAGTGTTTAACTGCTGTTCGACCACGGCACCAACCACTGTGATACCGGCGTTGGAGTATTTAGTGCGCGTGGCTGGCTTGTAGACAAGCGATGTCGCATTAAGGCTGGCGACAGTTGCGGCCAGCGTGGGCTCGGTGGGATCAAAATAATTTCCCACGGGAGGCTCACGAACCAGGCCCGCGCGGTGCGACATCAGCTGCCGCAAAGTGATTGGCCCGCCAAAAGGGTTGCCGGGCGCGAATGAAGGCAGGTAATCCTGCACGGGCTGGTCGAGATCAAGCTTTTTCTGTTCGACGAGTTGCATAACGGCCAGGTCTGTGAATAGCTTGGAGACGGAACCGACGCGATAGATCGTGTCCGCCGTAGCAGGTACGTTTTGCGCGGCGTCCTGGAAGCCAAAACCTTCGGACCATACCTCGCCGCTTCGATCGACTAATGCTATCGACAAGGCCGGCAGGCTTTTGGCCGCAACCTCATACCGAATGGCTTCCTCCAGTCGTTTGATAACGTCCTGTTTTCCCTGCTCAGCCGATTCGGTCAGTCCCGCACCGCGTGCTATCGGCGCAACGATGGTCAACACAGCCAGAATTGCCATCCCTTGGCGCTGCCGTTGCCATGCTAAGAGCAATTTCCGCATCGAGCCTCTCCGGGCAAAGCCGTTCAGCTGGTCCTGGATGAAATATTTCGGTGTGCGTGCGACATTTTCCGCGGATCGACGCCTTATCGTAGTTTGGTCAACCTGCATCCATTTCACAACGCTCCTCCGGGGGCAACAGTGTGAACAGCTGGCCCCTCCCTCTCCTTTTTTGGCGGGTTGCAAAGCCATAACTCTTCGTCGATGCCTGGAGATATCAAACGAACCAGGTCCAGTTCGCTATCAGGCGACGCCAGACAGCGGTTTACATTTCGACGCGGAAAGCGATAATCGCCGAGTGTCAGAGCCCCCCGTTTCAAGTAGCCATGCCATTTGCAGGAGCGTCCTTATGTTGGCTAGCAGCGTGCAACAAGCCATCAACGATCAGATCAACAACGAATTCAGCGCTTCCCATGCATATTTGGCCATGTCGATCTTTTGCCAGCGGCAAAATTTCGTGGGTTGTGCCCATTGGCTCCGCGTCCAAGCCAAGGAAGAAAACGGCCACGGCATGCGGCTGCTCGATTTCCTTTTGGCACGCGATGGCGCCGCTGCCCTGAAAACGGTCCCTCAGCCAGCCGGAAACTTTGCCACGATTGCGGCCGTCTTCGAGCAAGCCCTGGAGCAGGAGCAACATGTCAGCAAACAAATCGACGACCTGTACGAACTGGCGCTAAAGGAAAAGTCCTTCTCTGCGTTGGTCGAACTGCAATGGTTCATCAATGAGCAGGTTGAAGAGGAAGAGACGGCCCGCGAGATCGTCGGCAAGTTCCATCTCGTCAAGGGGGATCCGGCAGCGTTGTTGGATATCGACCGCGAACTCGGCGCACGTACTGCTAGCTCAGGCACCAGCGGACAGCACGCCATCAGTCGGCATCGATCTGAGTAGGCGTTCGAAGACGTCCTGACGTCCGAGCTAGCCAGCCGCGCTTGCCGGCCGTATCGATACGACTAATTCCTGCCCTTTTCTGGCGCCGGCGCGGTCCTCACGAAGCCCACAACTTATTCGGCAAATGCCGATCAGGCGGTCGCGCGTCTGACGATCAATGGCAGGCCTGACTCTAACAGGCCTGTGCCTCGTCGCGGCTTCAACCGCCGACGAGACGGTTCGCACTCTCCTTCGCACGGCATCCACCTCGCGGAAAAGACCGCAAGAACTATCAAGCGGTTCCGTGCCGATGCCTGTACAGTTGGGGAAACCGTTGTGAGGAGAATCCGTGGACCCAGTTCAGAAGGCACTTTGGTTCGTCGAAAGTCACTCCAGGGAATCCCTCGCGCTGGAAGACATTGCCAGGGCTTGCCACGTGTCAACGTTCCATCTAACCCGCGCCTTTGCGGCCACGATGGACTTGTCCTTGATGAAGTATGTCCGGGCTCGCCGCTTGAGTGAGGCGGCGCGCCAACTCGCTGGCGGGGCCCGCGACATTCTCGGCATTGGTCTCGACGCGGGATATAACTCGCACGAGGCATTCACTCGGGCGTTCCGCGATCAATTTCTCCTCACACCCGAGCAAGTGCGTGCCCGGGGAGGTTTTGACAAAACTCATTTCGTCGAGGCCATCGCCATGACTTCATCACCGTCGATCGATCTTGCGCCACCCCGTTTCGAGACCTTGGAGGCGACAATATTTGCCGGCCTTGTGGAGCGTTATGGTTGCCAATCGCCCGCTGGAATTCCAGCTCAATGGCAACGGTTTACCCCTTTTCTCGGGAGCATTCCCCATCAGGTTGCCGCCGCGACGTACGGCGTGATCTACAACTTCGACGCGGATGGCAACTTTGACTACCTGTGTGGAGTGGAAATCGCCACGGTATCGAACCTGCCCAGCGGTCTGACAAGCATACGAGTGCCGGGACGGAAATATGCGGTCTTTGCGCACCATGGCCATATCGCCAGCATTCGTGCGGTCTGCTCCACGATCTGGAAGCATTGGTTTCCGGGATCTGGATGTCAGGCCGTCGAGGCCCCGACTCTGGAACGTTATGGCTCGGAGTTCAATCCCCTTACCGGACTCGGTGGATTCGAAATTTGGATTCCGGTAGAAGGCTGACCTGCCTGGAATTCTCGCGACGCGGCCGCAGCGTCGACATCAATTCCGAATTGCCTCGGCTCGCGCCCTCACCCTCTCGACTTATGGGCACCTACACCGGTCGAGTTCGACGGGTTCCGATCAGCCCAGCCACTCTACCTAGTGCCTTCTCGGATCGGTACTTAGGGCCCCCGCCGAGTATCGCCTCGGCTCCGGTTGGGGGTTGCAATTCACATCGGTGAATGTTGATAATAGGGTCTGCCTACCAGATACCCTGCCTGAGTCGAACAACCCAGCGTGCCGCCCAGCACACTACTTCCCTCCAATGGGCTTTGCCATGCACCTGTGGCCGCGAATCTTTTGTATTGCGCTGTTTGCCGTCACGGCGGCGCGCGCGACCGCCAGCGAACCAAATGACACGGTCGCGGCGCCGACCTTTGAAACCGATATTCGGCCCCTGCTTCGTGCCCATTGCTTTGACTGCCACGGTGCAACCGACGAGAAGCAAGGGGGCCTTGATCTACGGCTCGTGCGGTTCCAGCTCGCCGGTGGCGATTCGGGACCGGCGATTAAGCCAGGTGACGCCGAGGCCAGCATGCTGGTAACGCGGATTCGCGCTGGCGAGATGCCGCCGGGCGACGCCAAGCTGACGCCGCGCGAAATCGACACCATCGCAAAATGGGTAGCGGCCGGCGCCAAAACCGCACGGGCCGAGCCAGAGTCGATCGCCCCGGGCGTGGGCATCAGCGAAGAGGAACGCTCGTGGTGGGCCTTCCAGCCAATCCATCTTCCGGCAATTCCCGAAACCCCGGATCCGCGTGTGCGAACCCCCATTGATGCGCTGCTGCGTGCCGCGATGCCCGCCGGGGTCGCCTTCTCGCCCGACGCTGATAAGCGCACCCTGATTCGACGCGCGTACTTCGATCTTCTCGGATTGCCGCCGGCTCCTGTGGAGGTCGGTCAGTTTTTGGCCGACTCTTCGAGCGATGCATACGAAAAGCTGGTCGATCGATTGCTGGCGTCGTCGCACTATGGCGAACGCTGGGCGAGACATTGGCTCGACGCAGCCGGCTATGCCGATAGCGACGGCGCCACGACACAAGACGCAATTCGCAGCTGGGCATTCAAGTACCGTGATTATGTCATCCGCGCATTCAATGAAGACCGGCCGTTTGACCAATTTGTGCGCGAACAACTGGCCGGCGACGAAGCGACTGGGCCAATTGCCGGCGACATGTCGCCCCAGCAGATCGAGTTGCTGACCGCCACAGGTTTCTTGCGAATGGCGGCCGACGGTTCGGGCAGCGGTGATAACAGCCCTGAAGCGCGCAACCAGGTCGTCACCGACACGTTGAAGATCGTGACCAGTTCACTGCTTGGCATATCCGTGGCTTGCGCCCAATGCCACGACCATCGTTACGATCCGATTCCACAGACCGACTACTACGCTCTGCGCGCGGTCTTCGAGCCAGCGCTCGATTGGCAAGCGTGGAAAACACCCAATGAACGTCATATCTCGCTTTACACGACCGCCCAGCGCCAAAAGGCGACCGAGATCGAGGCCGAGGCACAAACGATCGCTACCGAGCGCGCCGCAAAACAAACCGTGTACATGGCCGAGGCGCTGGAAAAGGAATTGATGAAGTTCGAAGAGCCGTTGCGCGAACAGTTGCGCACGGCCTATCAAGCGGCCGCCGACAAGCGGACCGACGCGCAAAAGAAGTTGCTCGAAACGTATCCCAGCGTCAACATTTCGCCGGGCGTGCTCTATCAATACAATCAGGCGGCGGCCGACGATCTCAAGAAATACGACGAACGCATTGCCGCCGTCAGATCGCAAAAACCTGCAGAAGAATTCCTGCGGGCGCTTGTCGAGCCGCCCGATCACGCGCCAGAAACCAAACTGTTTTATCGCGGTGATTATCGGCAACCCAAGCAATCAGTGGGACCCGGCGCCCTTTCGGTGTGCGGACCAGACAACCGTCCCGCCGAATTTGCCGCCAAGAGCGGCGCGCTACCTACCACGGGTCGCCGGCTGGCCTTTGCGAACTGGCTGATGGGGTCCGACAATCCACTCACCGCGCGGGTGTTAGTGAATCGTGTGTGGATGCATCATTTCGGTCACGGAATCGTGTCGACTCCGGCAGATTTTGGACGCCTGGGGACATTGCCATCCCATCCGGAACTTCTTGACTGGCTGGCCTCCACATTTCGCGAGTCGGGCTGGAGCCTGAAGCAACTGCACCGTTCGATCATGTTATCGACCGCCTACCGGCAGTCATCGCGGCGCGATCCGGCACAATCGGCCCTTGACAGCGACAATCGTTACTATGGCCGTCAGAATGTGATTCGGCTTGATGCTGAGGCGCTACGCGATCGCGTATTGGCTGCCAGCGGAACGCTCGACAGCACACTGTTCGGCCCAGCCGTTCCGGTTAAGGAAGACGACAGTGGTCAAGTTGTGGTGGCCGACGACGCAAAGCGCCGTAGTCTGTATCTATTGCAGCGCCGCAGCCAGCCCGTGGCGTTGATGCAGGCCTTCGATGCCCCGGCGATGCAGACGAACTGCGAGTCGCGCCCGTCATCGACCGTCGCCACACAATCGTTGATGCTGATGAACGGCGAATTCTGGCTCGGCCAGGCCGCGGCGCTGGCGGACCGTTCCCTACGAGAACCCGCTCAGAGCTTGCCAATCGACCAGCTTGCCGGATTGGCACAGAGTTGGAAGTCGGCTGCGCCGACGTGGCAATTTGGTTATGGTAGCTACGATGCGAACTCTGGACTTACGGAATCATTTACGCCGCTCGCGCACTGGACCGGCTCTAGCTGGCAGGGAGGCGCCATGCTGCCCGACGAACAAACCGGTTGGGTATTGTTGCATGCCGATGGCGGACATCCCGGCAATAACCCCGGCCACGCGGCGATTCGTCGTTGGACAGCGCCCGCCGCGGGCGTGCTGAGCCTGCGCGGAACGCTTTCCCATGGCAGTGAGAATGGCGACGGTGTTCGCGGCCGTTTGGTGTCGAGTTCCCACGGCATCGTCGGCGAGTGGCTGACGCGGCACGGCGAGGCGCCGACGATCGTCGAACGCATCACAGTGCAGGCAGGCGACACGCTCGATTTCGTGACCGATTGTCTGCAAGAAGTCTCGTCGGATTCGTTCACTTGGCGCGCCGAATTGACGCTCGCTCAGGATGGGGGAGATGCGGTTACCTTCCGCTCGCACGAAGGATTTCATGGGCCTACCGCCAAAGCGACCAATGTCGAGATTGCCAACGTAGTGCGCGCCTGGGAACTGGCTTATTCGCGTATCCCCACGCGTGACGAACTACAGACCACCTGTGCCTTTCTGACGAACCAGGTCGATTACCTGCGGCTACATCTGCAGCACACTGTGGCCGGCCGATCGCCCGAGTCGCAGGCCTTTGTGAATCTTTGTCAGGCGCTGTTGAGCTCTAACGAGTTCTTATACGTCGACTAACAAAAACCCTCTCGCGCGCCAATCAAAAATGGGCGCAGCTGATTGCCATGCCGAACGCGCAAAAAACGATCGAAACGATGTTGCCCGGATATTCCCGCCGCAAGTTTCTCGCTGAAAACGCGATGGGCATTGGTGCCCTGGCGTTAGCTTGGTTAACTTCGCAAGAAGCCGCGGCTGTGCCGGCCAAGCTGCCCAAGGACCCGTTGTTTTTTGACTTGAAGCCCAAGGCGCCGCACTTTGCGCCGCAGGCGAAGGCCATGATCTCGCTTTTCCAGCATGGCGGCCCATCGCATGTGGATCTGTTCGATCCCAAGCCTGAGCTAACGCGGCTCAACGGTGCCGACTATCCGGGCGAAGTGGTGTTCAGCTTCGTCAATCGGGCCAGCAAAACACTATTCGGCAGCCCTTGGAAATTCAGCAAGCGTGGTGAATGCGGCACCGAGATTTCGGAGTTGCTGCCCAACCTGAGTGAAATCGCCGACGACGTTTGTTTGATCCGCTCGATGCATACCGGCGCCAACGGACACGAAGTTTCTATTCGCTATTTTCATGGCGGAATCCCCGGTGTAGTCGGTCGACCGACGCTGGGCTCTTGGCTTGCCTATGGACTAGGCTGTGAAAGCCAGGAACTGCCGGCCTACCTGGTGTTGACCGATCCCGGCGGCCATCCGGTCGATGGCGTGAGCAACTGGACAAATGGCTTCATGCCGCCGTTGTTTCAAGGGACTGTTTTACGTCCCAAGGAACCGCGCATTCTGAATCTCGAAGCGCCGCCACATTTGCGCGGCGCAGTTCAGCAGCAGAATCTAGCCTTTTTGCAAGGACTGAATCGTCAACACCTCGAACAACATCCCGGCGAGGCCGATCTCGAAGCGCGCATCGCCAGCTACGAACTGGCGGCCGCCATGCAAACGGCAGCCACCGAGGCGCTCGATATCTCGCGCGAAACCGCCGCCACCCTCAGCCTATACGGGCTCGACGATCCCGCCACACGCGAGTATGGAACGCGCTGCCTCATCGCCCGCCGGTTGGTCGAGCGTGGCGTGCGGTTTGTGCAGTTGTTTTTGGGCGGGCAGCCGTGGGACAGCCACAGCGACATCCGCAATGGCTTACCGGCCGTTTGCAAAAGAACCGACAAGCCCGCCGCGGCCCTGGTCAAAGATCTCAAGCAGCGCGGAATGCTCGATTCGACCGTTGTCCATTGGGGAGGTGAGATCGGCCGCCTGCCGGTCACCGAGAACCACGGCGATCCCACGAAATCTGGCCGGGACCATAACGGCCAGGGTTTTAGTATCTGGGTCGCTGGTGGCGGCTTTCAGCCGGGCATGACGTACGGCGAGACCGACGAGTTCGGACATCGCGCGGTCAAGAATATCGTCACGCCGAACGATTTCCAGGCGACGTTGCTGCATTTGTTCGGCCTCGACCATCAGCGATTGAGCTACTTGCACAGCGGTCGTGAGCAGCAGATCACCGCCGGACGAGAAGCTCGCGTCGTCGGCGAGATCGTCAAGGCATCGGCCGTCGCTCAGCAGCCGGTCTAATCGGCTCCAATCGTACTGTCGTCGAAACGAAAGTACCTTCGACATCGATACGCGCGTATCGATGTGCGCTACGACGTGGTCGTCGCACTGATCCACGGCGTCGCAGCCGAGGCATAGGCGTTGAACGCCACCAGATTAAAGTCGTACAACGTAGCCGCCATCAGTCCGCTAATCGACGCTGACGTGGTGGATGCCGGATAACTACCCACGAGCACGGGCTGTCCGCTTTCGATTTCATACAGATTAAATCCGGTAGCGCCGCTGGCGGCCGTCCAATTCAAATCGATCTGTGTCGCCGATGAGGCCGTGCCGGTAAAGCTGTCCGGAGCCGTCACGACGCCGCCGGTCGTCACGCTGATCCACTGCGTGGCGGCCGTTGCGTTGGCGTTGAAAGCCACCAAGTTGAACAAATACGCGGTAGCCGGCGAGAGTCCGCTGATCATCGCGGATGTGGTCGACGCAGAATATGTGTTAATGAGCACAGGCTGCCCGTTCTCAAGTTCATACAGATTGTATCCGGTCGCGCCGCTAGCGGCTGTCCAGTTCAAAGAGATCTGTGTTGTGGACGAGGCGGTGCCGGTGAAGCTATCTGGTGCCGTCACCGCTCCGGCAGTCGTGGCGCTGATCCATGGCGTGGCGGCCGTTGTGTTGGCGTTGAAAGCCACCAGGTTGAACACGTAGGCCGTGGCCGGCGAAAGTCCGCTGATTGTCGCCGAGTTCGCCGACGCCGAAAGCGTATTGATCAAAACCGGCTGCCCATTCTCGAGTTGGTACAAGTAATACCCCGTCGCACCATTGGCCGCAGTCCAATTCAGATTCAGTTGCGTCGTCGAAGTCGCGGTGCCGGTGAAGCTGTCGGGCGCCGTCACACCTCCCGCAGTGGTGGCGCCAACCCAAGGTGTCGCGGCTGTCGCGTTGGCATTGAAGGCCACCAAATTGAATTGATACGTCGTGACGGGCGAAAGACCAATGATCGACGCCGAGGTCGTGCTGGAAGAATAGGTGTTGATCAGAATTGCTTGCCCATTTTCAAGTTCGTACAAATGGTAGCCTGTCGCACCGCTGGCCGGCGTCCAGTTCAAATTCAGTTGCGTCGTCGATACCGCGGCGCCGGCGAAGCTATCCGGGGCAGTCACGCCTCCCCCCGTAGTGGCGCTAACCCAGGGCGTGGCAACGGTCGCGGCGGAATTGAAGGCCACCAGATTAAACAAGTACGTCGAGGCGGGATTCAGCCCGCTGATGGATGTCGTAGTAACCGACGCGCCAAATGTGTTTATGTTAACTGGCTGTCCATTCTCCAACTCGTAGAGCGTATATCCGGTTGCGCCGCTGGCGACCGTCCAATTCAGGCCTATTTGCGTCGACGAAATCGCGTTACTCGTAAAACTGTCGGGCGCCGTGATCCCGAGGGGAACGGTTGTGCTGATCCAGGGCGTACCGGCCGTGGCATTGGAATTGAACGCCACCAGGTTGAAGGCGTATGTCTTGCCGGGCGTCAGCCCATTGAGCGTCGCCGAAGTCACCGACGACGAATAAGTGTTAAGCAGAACCGGCTGTCCGTTTTCAAGCTCGTAGAGGCTAAGGCCGGTGCCACCAGCCGCCGCCGTCCAATTCAAGCTGATTTGTGTCGTCGAAGTCGCCGTGGCGGTAAACCCGTCGGGCGCCGACACACCGCCGGACGTGGTTGCGCCGATCCACGGTGTGGCCGCCACCACGGTACCGTTCGAGGCGACCAGATTGAATTGATACGCCGACGCAGGCGCAAGTCCGCTAATCGTTGCCGAGGTGGTCGATGCGGTATAGGTATTAATCAGGACGGGCTGCCTGTTCACGAGTTCGTACAGACTGTAACTCGTGGCGCCATTGGCTGCCGTCCAGTTCAGGCTGATCTGGGTTGTCGATAATGCGGTGCCTGCAAAGCTGTCGGGCGCCGAAACGATACTGTCCGTGGTGCCGCTGATCCATGGCGTAGCCGCCGACGTGCTGTCGTTGAAGGCCACCAAGTTGAATTGGTACGTCGAGGCGGGCGAAAGGAACCCGACCGTTGCTGACGTGGTTGACGCGGGATAAGTATTGATTAGTACCGGATGCCCATTCTCCAATTCATACAGGCTGTATCCTGTGGCGCCGCTTGAAGCGGTCCAGGTGAATCCAATTTGATTCGTCGATACGGCCGTGGCTGTTGTATCGAGCGGAACCGACACCGCGCCGGGGGTCACTCCGTAAATCCACGGTGTGGCCGCCGATGTACTGTCGTTGATGGCCACCAGGTTGAATGCGTACGTGGTGCTCGGCGAGAGTCCGCTGATCGTCGCCCAGGTGGTCGTCGGCGAATACGTGTTGAGAAGCACCGGCTGCCCATTCTCCAGTTCATACAAGCTATAACCAGTGGCGCCGGCAGATGGCGTCCAGCTCAAGCCCATCTCGGTGTTCGACATCGCGGTGGCAATGGGATACCCGGGCGCTGACACGCCTCCGGCAGTGGCCGCACCTGTCCACGGCGTCGCGGCCGAAGTACTGTTGTTAAAGGCCACCAGGTTAAACTGGTAGGCGGTGGCAGGCGAAAGCCCGCTTACCGTGGCCGACGTCGTTGTGGGAGAGTATGTATTAATCAGAACCGGTTGCCCATTTTCCAATCCGTACAGGCTGTATCCGTTGATGTTGCTAGAAGCGGTCCAGGTCAAGCCGATCTGAGTGCCCGAAATTGCACTTGCCGTCAGATCGCCAGGTGCCGCCAAGCCCCCATCGGTGGCTGCGCTAATCCACGACGTCGCGGCCGCTTCGCTATTGCTAAAGGCCACCAGGTTGAATTGGTAAGCGGTTGCCGGCGCCAGCCCGTTGATCGCGGCCGAGGTTGTCGACGACGAATAGGTATTGAGTAGAACCGGCAGGCCTTTTTCCATCTCGTACAGGCTATATCCGGTTGCGCCGCCCGATGCCGTCCACGTCAGCGAGATCTGCGTCGGCGAAACAGCGCCCCCCGTAAAGCTGCCGGGCGCCGACATAGCGACTAAATCGTCGCTAGTAGCTGCGCCAGGCACTACTAAACCAGACGCGCTTTGTTGCAATTGCGCGGCGGACATGCCCACGATGCCCGGCGGGTCAATCGAACCACTGGCGTTCGGAGCAGTCAGCCCGGCAGCCGAAAACATATGCCGCGGCTCGAATTCTTCGAATCTCAAGCGGCGCTTCGGATGATGCCTGGCAGCCGCACGCTTTGACCAAAAGAGGCGTTTCATAGGCTCAGCGATCTATGAAGAGAATGCGTCTGGAAATCAGAAAAGGGGCCGCAACGGCGCGCCGTCAAGGCTCGGTGTCGGCGTTGATTTTCGTAAACGATGCCGACTGAACGCAGACTAAACACGGTGCGGCATTCCTGTGATGAATCCTGCAATGGAAATGAACAACCATCGACGTCACCGCCGTAGGCGATCGAACTGAAGAAAGTGGCGATAGAGAAGTGCTTTGAGCGGCGAGGGAATCCCTGCGTCGCCCAAAAATTGGTGGTCAGCGCACCGCCGTCCCGCTTTGAACTCTGCACCCGAAATCGCCCGATGTGTCGAGACGTCCGGCTTGACATGGCCACTGCATTCAGCAGCGCGGATGCAAGCGGTGGTTCAGTCTCGTTGGGACGTGCATTTGTCGCGGCGGCGTTGCGCGGCGCATGGAATATCATCTTCCTATCGACGAGGCAATACCGAGATGATCTCGGACTGCCGCGAGTCACCGTAAAGGGAATGAGCACGAATCTACCCGGCCGGTGCATTCCCTTTGACGCGTTGACGTTAGAAGTGCGAACCACTATTGACATTCGCCGCGAAATGGCAATAATCACTACTTGATCAACTTAATGATCATTCGACGAATTGTTCGGGGGAGCATCTTCGCTTTTCGCAACCAAGCGTAGCTGACTGGAGCATCCGGAGGCACACGCGGTCTTCTCACAAGGAAGCAGCATGTCATGTCTCAATCGTTCGGTCCTTTTCAAGCTCTTGTTGGCAGCTCGTCGCTACCTTCTGTGGGCAGCTCATCGCCCTCATACTCGCTGTCCCCATTGTCGCCTGATGCCTGGCTAGGCGCTTTGTCGTCCTCGCGCTGGTAGTTTGTTCAATTAGTGTTATTGCGCAAGTTGCCTTAAGTCTGTGCGTGATTGTATTCCAGAAAGGCCGTTCATGGTCGCTCGTTTGTCGTTTGCCGCATCGACTCTGTTGATACTATGTGTCGCGTTCTCACGCGCGTTGTGGGCCGAAACGCCATCCACAGACAACGCGGCGGCCGAAGAGTTCTTCGAGAAGAAGATCCGGCCCCTGCTTGTCGACAATTGCTACAACTGCCATTCGGCCAGCACCAATTCTCAAGGAGGTCTGCGCGCCGACGATCGCAACGGTCTCCTAGTCGGCGGTGATCGCGGTCCGGCGATCGTACCGGGTGATCCGGAAAACAGCGTGCTAATTCGCGCCGTCAGTCACACCGACGGCGATCTGAAAATGCCCCCCAAGAAACGGCTTTCAACCGATCAGGTGGCCGACCTGACGCAGTGGGTCAAAGATGGCGCCCTGTGGCCGGGTTCGCGCGTCCAGGTGCCGATCGGCGAGCCGAATCCCGAATACGATTCCTTGCGCAAATCGCATTGGTCGTGGCAGCCGATTCGCGCGCCGCACGTCCCGGTGGCAAGCGATCCGGATTGGGGCAACAGTCCCATTGATGTCCTCCTCTACGAGCAACTCACGGCGCATGGCCTAAGGCCTGTCGCCGAAGCCGACAAGAAAACACTTATCCGCCGCCTGACGTTTGACCTCACGGGTTTACCGCCGACGCCCCAGGAGATCGATGCCTTCTTGTGGGACGCGGCGAGCGATGCCTACGAGCGGCTCGTCGATCGACTGTTGGCGTCGCATGCTTTCGGCGAGCATTGGGGACGGCATTGGTTGGACGTGGCTCGCTACGGCGAATCGACTGGCTCATCTCGCAATTTGCCGTACCCTCACGCCTGGCGTTATCGCGACTACGTGATCGATGCCCTCCACAAAGACAAGGCCTACGATCAATTCGTGCGCGAGCAAATCGCCGGGGATCTTCTGCCGGCCGACTCGGCTACGCAGCGTGACGAACAACTCACCGCGACCGGCTTTTTGGCTCTCGGAGTCAAGGATGTCAATCAACGCTACAAAGTTCGCTTCGTGATGGACAATATTGATGAGCAGATCGATACCGTAAGTCGCGCCGTGCTCGGGCTGACGGCCAGTTGTGCTCGTTGCCATGACCATAAGTTCGATCCGATTCCCACAGAGGACTACTACGCCCTGGCTGGCATCTTTCATAGTAGCGATCTATGCTCCGGCTTGCGCAACAAGATGGGGGGCGGAGGACTGGACTATTACGATTCTCAGATGCTGCTGCCACTCGGTCCGGAACGAGCACCTGACCCCGAGGTGCTAATAAAAATCGACACCGCTAAGAGTGCTGTCGCCGCGGCCCGCGAAGAGTTCGAGGCACTGCGCGGCAGTCCGGCCGGAGACGAGCCAGGCCCCAATGGCCGTCCGAAGCGTGCCATGGCCCGGCAGAAACTGCGCAAATTACAACTCGAATTGAGTGCCCTCACCGATCCGGCCGCCAATGGTCGTCCACTAGCGCTAGGCATTCGCGATGCCAAGACCATCGGCGACACCGAGATCCGCGTCCGCGGCGAAGCCGAAAAGCTTGGTCCCGCAGTGCCGAGAGGGTTTCTCAGCCTGCTTGCCGTTCCCGGTGTACCGGGAATAGATCCCCTGCACAGCGGCCGCCTGGAGTTGGCATATTGGTTGACCAGTCCGCAGAATCCGCTGACACCGCGCGTGTTCGTCAACCGTGTTTGGAATCATCTCTTCGGCCAAGGCTTGGTAAAGAGTGTCGACAACTTTGGTGTGACGGGCGACGCGCCATCGCACCCCGAGTTGCTTGATCTGCTGGCGGCGCGATTTATCGCTGATGGTTGGTCCACCAAAAAGCTCGTACGTGCGATCGTCCTGACCCATACCTATCGACTGAGCAGCGATGAGCTGCCAGGCAACATGGCCGTTGATCCCAGTGCCCGATTCGTGTGGCGGCACAATCCGCGACGACTCGGCGCCGAAGAGATCCGCGATGCCCTGTTGGCCATGGGCGGCAAGCTGGATTTGGTGCCCCCCACCGGTTCGCCTGCCCAAGACCTCCCAGTGACCGAGTTGCGCAACAATGGCCCCGAGGCACGAAAACTTGCCAGTATCGTGGCCGCAAATGTGGGACGCAGCATCTATCTTCCTTTGCTGCGCGATCTAACACCTACGGCTCTTGCCGCCTTCGACTTCGCCGAGCAAGGCATGGTCACCGGGCATCGTGATACGACCACTGTGGCGCCGCAAGCACTGTACCTGCTGAACGATCCCTTCGTGTTGCGCCAATCGCTGAACCTCGCCGAGCGATTGCTCCGTCGCGACGATCTCGATGATACGTCGCGCGTTGATTGGGCTTATCGCTTCACGCTCGGTCGTGGGGCTACGACCGAAGAAATCGAACGGACCAAGGCCTACCTCATGGACTACGAGAACGTGGCCAAGGACTTGTTTTCACCAACCCCCGCACCGGCCGCGCCCGATGCCAATACTGTCGCAGTAGCGGCCAAGCCGGCGCCGGCCAATCCCGATGAAGCGGACCAAACCGACGAACCTGTGATTGCCGAGAAGGTTCAAGCCACGAACCCTAGAGCATCCGCCTGGGCAAGTTTTTGCCAGGCGCTCTTTGGCTCGGCCGAATTCCGATATCTCAAGTAGAAAAGTAGTTAAGCCGCGCCGCGCATGACTTTGCACCGACTCAAGTATTCTTGCAGGATATACATGCCAAATATTCGCCTCTCCAAAATCGCAAGCGACGTTCCGCTCACGCGCCGCCGGGCTTTGCAAACCGCCAGCGCCGGCTTTGGTTATCTGGCACTTGCGGGCATGATGGGCAATCAGGGCACAAGTGCGGCTAGCGCGGCAACCAGCAAACCAAATGCCTTGGCGCCGTTAGCGCCCAAGCCGCCTCATTTTCCGGCCAAGGCCAAGCGGATCATATTCCTGTTTATGCAGGGAGCGATCTCGCAAATGGATACCTGGGAGTACAAGCCGCGGGTTCAGCAGGACGATGGTAAGGTTGGGCCCGGCGGCGGCACCGTCACCGGGTCGAAATTCAAGTTCGCGCAACATGGCCAGACCGGCACGTGGGTCTCGGAGCTTTATCCGCACCTGGCGAAGCACGTCGACGATTTATGCTTTGTGCGCGGATTGCACACCGACACGCCCGCTCACCCCGAAGCGGTCATGCAATTGCACACCGGTGCGGCGATCGTCTCTTTGACGCGCCCCTCGATGGGGGCTTGGCTGATGTACGGGCTGGGAACAGACAATCAGGACCTGCCGGGGTACATCACGATTAATCCGCCCCCCAATTTCGGTGGCGCTGCAAACTACGGCAGTGCGTTCCTGCCCGCCCACTTCCAAGGGACAAAGATCAACGATATGGGCTACCTGCCCAATTTGAAGCCGCAGGTCGCCACGTCTTTACAGCGCAAGCAAATCGATTTGATCCAAGCCATGAATCGCGATTTGGCGCGCACGCCGGGCGCACCAGACGAGCTCGATGGCGTCATTCAGTCCTATGAGCTGGCATTCAAGATGCAGGGCAAGGTGCCGGAGCTGTTGGATTTATCGCAAGAACCGCAGCACATCTTGGACGAGTACGGCGTAAAGCCTGGGGCCGCGGGCAGCTTCGCCCGGCAGTGCCTGATGGCGCGCCGCCTGAGCGAAGCCGGTGTGCGGTTCGTCGAAATTTGCCAGCCCGGCTGGGACCATCACAACAATTTGCACAAAGGGCTGATCAATAATTGCGCCGCCACGGACCAGCCCACGGCAGCCCTGCTGAACGATTTGCAACGCCGTGGACTACTCGACGAGACGCTGGTGCTGTTTGGCAGCGAGTTCGGCCGCATGTCGACGGCGCAGGGAGCCGATGGCCGCGATCACAACATTACCGGCTATCCCATGTGGCTTGCCGGGGCAGGCGTGAAACGCGGCTTCTCGTACGGTGCCACTGACGAATTTGGCATACATGCCACCGAAGGCCGCATGCATACCAACGACCTGCATGCGACGCTGCTGGCGCTCATGGGCTTGGACCACGAGCAACTAACCTATCGCTACGCCGGACGGGATTTCCGTCTCACCGATGTAGCCGGCAATGTGGCTTGGGATATTTTTGCCTGAGCGGACGATCGTCGCGACAAAATATCGCAGGAACGCGGCGTTTCGCCATCCGTTCCGACGACAACCTGCGCCGCAGCACATTGTTGTGCGTCTAAGTCGCGCGACCAAGACTAGCGCGTCGAGATGTGCTGGATGCGCTTCAGCGCGTCTACCAACCGGTCGATCTCGCCCGTCGTGTTATAGATCGATAACGATGGTCGCACTGTGGTCTCGACACCAAAGCGCCGTAGCGATGGTTGCGAACAATGGTGGCCGGCGCGGACGGCAATGCCTTCTTGATCGAGCAGCCGGCCGACATCTTCGGTGCGGCGATTCGGCAGCACAAACGATAGCACGCCAACCTTCTCGCGGGCCGTACCGATCAAGCGCAGGCCGTTGACCTGCGACAGCCCTTCAGTCGCGTACTCGAGCAGCGAATGCTCGTAGGCGGCGATGTTCGACAACCCCAGGCGATTGACATAGTCGAGCGCGGCCCCCAAGCCCACGGCATCGGCGATGTTGGGCGTGCCGGCTTCGAACTTGGCCGGCGAGTCGGCATACGTTGTTTCCTCAAAGGTGACGTTGCGGATCATATTGCCGCCCCCTTGCCACGGGGGAAGAATGTCGTGCATTTCTTCATTGACGTAAACGGCCCCGATGCCGGTCGGTCCGAAAATCTTGTGTCCCGAGAAAACAAAGAAGTCGCAACCCATCTGCTGCACGTTGACAGGAATGTGGGCCACCGATTGGGCACCGTCGATCAACACTCGGGCGCCGTAGCGCTTCGCCATATGGGTCATTTCCGCAACGGGCAAAATGGTGCCCAAACTATTCGATGCTTGCGTTAGCGCGACGACCTTGGTGCGTGGGCCGAGGATTTTTTCATAGTCCTCGAGCATAATCTCACCACGGTCGTTCACCGGAATGACCCGCAACGTGGCTCCCTTTTCTTTGGCCATCATTTGCCAAGGAACGATATTGGCATGGTGCTCCAGCATCGAGAGCACGACTTCGTCCCCAGGTTGCAGGAACTTACGACCGTACGTTTGCGTGATCAGATTGATCCCCTCGGTCGTCCCGCGCACGAAGACAATCTCCTTGACCGAAGAGGCCCCGATAAACGATTGGATCTTCTCGCGGGCTTTTTCGTAGGCGTCCGTAGCCCTGGCGGCCAGCGTGTGCGCACCACGATGAATATTGGAGTTGTCTTGTTCGTAAAACCGCGATAAGGCGTCGATCACGCATTGCGGCTTTTGGGTCGTGGCGGCATTATCCAGCCAGGCCAACGGTTGGCCGTGAATGCGTTGCCGTAGGATCGGAAAATCTTCGCGGATCGCAGGGATATCCAGCGGGCGACTGCTACCCACGGTGCGAGCCGCTGCCGAAGTGAATACCCGCTGATAGCGATCTTGCCCTAACACGTCCATTCCGGGGTCAACGCCCGCATGCTGTGCGCGACGGATCTTCTGCACGAACGCGCTGATGCCGGCCGACGAGTTGGGGGCCGGCGCCATCGTCTCGACGGGCGCCGGAATAGACGCCGATTCATAAAACGAGGGGATGCTGGGGGCCGCGCTGTGCTCTGACGGCTCTGCGCCAGGAACCCGCGGAATCGCCGAGAGGTGCGGCAACGAACTGATCGAAACGGGGATGCTTCCCAAATGGGACGGAAGCGACGCCGGCGACGACGGTATCTCGCCCGGCACGGCGCTCGGCGACGGAGCCGCATTGCCCTGAGGTGCCTCGTTATAGATGCGCGAAGCCAGCTGCGCGATCAAATCGGGAGTGATCTCTTCCACAATGATTGCTCCGACTAAGGGCCGCTCGTAGACGATTCACCTAACGGCGCTTTACTTGACTTTGCTTTGCCGATGATCGTAGTCGTGGTAGTAGCCGACTTCGACGTTTTCCAGCACACCCAGTGCGTCGTCGGTCAGAACGGCGCAGGAGTGGTACAGCGTCAGCAGGTACGAGGCGACGCCCAGACTGTCGAGCCCCATCAAGCGGGCCGACA
>DASXEJ010000216.1 GCA_036490175.1 Pirellulales bacterium
TCGAACAAAATTCGATTGCGCGCCATCGTCGAGGGGTCGCAGCCTGCCTGGCTGATCTATGCCGATGCGTGGCACCCGGGATGGCAAGCACGCATCGACGGCAAGAGCACGCCGATCAGTCGGGCGAACCTGGCATTCAAAGCGGTGCGGGTCGCACCGGGAGAACACACCATCGAATTCATCTATGCTCCCACATGGAGAAACGCGCTGGCCTGGGGCGTCGCCCTGATCGGCCTGGCCGCCGGATCGTCGCTGGTGATCGGGATGCTCGCTTCCACCCTGGCGGAGATGCGCCGCCATCGCCCGGCTCGTGCGACGCTTGTCCCAACCATGCCATTGGTCGATTCCGAGCGACACATCCGGGAGCTGGCTGCGCTGGGATCTCGCGACAATTAGTCGCCCACGGGTAGCGGAAGGCTGACGCCTTCCTTTTTGAGCTGCTCGCGCACCCACTCGAACTTTTCATAATTGGAAATCGTGATGGGGCCGGTGTATGTCATGCTTTGCAGCTTGCGCGGCGGATACTGCACGTAGGTTTTCATCAAGTCCTTGATCGCTGCGCTGATCGGCACCATGGTCCAAGTCCGCTCTGTAATGTTGCTCATGAAGATATCATAGCGCTCCTGCGGATCTTGCCAGAGGTCGAAGATCTGCGGAATGGTGGCGACATACGAGCTCGGGCCTTTCCAGCCGAGGTTGCTGTCCACCGCGAGGCCGCCGGTCTTGGCGCCGTCGTCGCCCCGGAGATTGAACACGGCTTTGTAGTTGGCCAGGCGGCAGGCGCCAGGCGAGAGCTCGTCTTCGGTGAAGTAGAACCACGAATTGCGGGCACACTTGCCCTTGCCAAGCAGCAGGGGCGACATGTCGTAGCTATCGAAAATCATCGGCTGGCCTTCGCGATCCTGCTTGGGCAATTTCGCTCCCGCTACGGCGGCAAATGTGGCCATCAGGTCCAGGCCGCCGACGATGTCGTGGTTCTTGGCGCCGGCCGCGATCTTGCCCGGCCAACTGGCAATGGCGGGAACGCGGTTGCCGCCCTCGCGCACCGTGCCCTTGGTGCCGCGGAACGGCGTGTAGCCGGCATCGGGATACACGTCTTGCCAGGCGCCGTTGTCAGTCGTGTAGAACACCAACGTGTTCTTGTCCAAACCCAGCTCGCGCAGCTTGTCCATGATGTGGCCGATGCGGGCGTCCAGCTCGACCACCGAGTCGGCGTATTTGCTCTTGGACATCGACTTGTGGACGAACTCTGGAGCCGGGAGATTCGGCTGATGGACTTTCATGAAGTTGATGTTGATGAAGAACGGCTGATCGCTCTTGGCGGCCTCCTCCAGAAACTTGATGCCGGATGCCTCGACGTATTTGTCCATGAACGGAATGCCGACGACGCCCTTGTCCGGCGTGTCCACGTATTGGCCGTTCACCTTCCAGTCCTGATGTGCCGGCTCGCCCGCCTTGCCCGACATCGAACCCTTGGTGACTTTGTCGAACATGGCGCGCAGCTTGGGGTCCATGTCGGGGAACCAGGTCGGATCGCCATAGGTGTAGGCGTTGCAGTGATAGAGGAAGCAGTGCTCCATCACGTCGTAGCCGTGAGCGTTGGGCAGCGCATAGCCGGCTTCACCCAGGTGCCATTTGCCGGTGAAATACGTCTTGTAACCGGCCGACTTCAGCACCGAGCCGAGCGTCCATTCCGCCTTGGGCAAGCCCCCGCCCTGACCTTGAAAGGCCACGGTGGTCATGCCGCTGCGGGCCGGTCTGCATTGCCGCGCGGCCGGGCGTGCAGCTTGGCTGGGCGTAGAACGAATAGAACTGCATGCCGCCGCTGGCGAGCCGGTCAATGTTCGGCGTGGGCATGCCGCGCCCCTCGCCTCCTCCGTAAGGTCCAAGATCACCGTAACCGGTATCGTCCGAAACGATGAACAGAATGTTGGGCCGCTTCTCTGCCGCAGAAACCGTAGCGCCGGCTCCATGCATCGCGCACAGCACGGTCAGCAGCGACAACCCGCAATTCAAAACGGACGCGGTTTTCATCGGTGTACCCTCTTTTGACCCATCACGAATTCAGAAGTCATCGCCAGCGCGCGATTATAGTTGGCGGTCGAGCAAAGTCGAACCAAACGTCGGCGCTTATTGAAGGACCGGTTTTGAAGCCAGCGCGGCCGATTGCTGAGATCGGCGCGCAGAAAACTCGCGACGCTCCGTCATTGTCCGAGTTGCGACAGGGCCGTTCGCATCGGCTTGCTGGAAACCTGGATCAGGCCATCGAACGGCTGGCTTAAGTCCGCAATCAGAAACACGGCGCCGGCCACCGACAAGGCGCATACGAACAGCGCCACGACCACGGTCGAGTTCCGCGGCGAATAAAGCCCGAAACTGGTGAACAGAATCAAGATCCAGAACGCCAGCACGACGAGAAACGGTGTCGGGATCGACGTCTCGTCTTGCAGGCTCAATTGCCAGCGCGTTTTGGCCAGCTCGGTGCACGTCGCCAGCGCCTGCGATTGAATCGATCGCTGGGCGTCGTTGGTGGGCGAAAGATCGCGAATCGCTTCATACAGAACCGCGCCGCGCGCCGTCAAATCGGCAAAGTTCAAGTCCACCCCGCCCGATCCCTCGGCAGGCCACAGGTGGTCGATGACCAGCTTGACCGTGCGATGCAAGGCTTCGCGGGCCGCTTTGGTTTCGCTGCCGTAGCGTGCCAGCGAGCGGTCGAGCAGGATCAGATTGGTTGCCAACTCGTTATAGCCGTCCCTCTGCGAATCGAACTGTGACGTCGCCCCGGCCACGAGCAGGCCCAAGACAAGAGCCGCCATCGTGGCTACCAACCCAGTGGCCAGTGTCACCACGTCCTGCGACTCTTTGCTCAAGTGTGCCGCCGGAAGCCGCCCACGTAGAATCATGCCGATCCACACCCCGCCAAAGGCGCATCCAAAGATGACGGCGGCACTTGCAAGCGAGTTCATGGCAGGCTCAACATGGGCTGAAAAGCAGTCTCGCCACCTTGCGAAAAGGTTCGATGGCGTCGTCATCTTAACGAGGCGTTCTCGCTCGCGTCTATCGTGCGTCGGCGGCCTCCGTCTTCTCGCGGCTCGGAGTTTTAGCTGCTGAACCTGCCTTGCTGACAACGCCGTCCCAGCCAACTATCATATGGGCTGGCTGCGGAGCCGGACCCCATCACGGTGCCCGCGGCTACTTGCCTGCCGCGCAATGCGAATCACGCCTGCCCTGCCGCGATGCGACCACCCTCCCGAATCATCAGCCCCACGACCACGCCCATGAAACGCCATTGCCTTTTCGCGCTCGTCCTCGCGTTCCTTCCCGCGGCTTCGATT
>DASXEJ010000217.1 GCA_036490175.1 Pirellulales bacterium
TTCGATCAGGCTGACCCTAATCTGATCGTGCCGCAACGCGACGTCACCGGTACGCCCCCCCAAGCGCTCTACCTGATGAACAGCACGTTCATGCTCGAAAACGCCGAGCAACTGGCCACGCGGTTGCTTACCGAACGATCCGATGCCGAACGGGTCGATCTGTTGTACCGATTAACATTGGGGCGTGCGGCTACCTCGGCCGAGCGGAACCGCATTCTTGTTTTTGTCCGTTCACCGCGCGACGATAATGCGACGCCGCTCGACCTGTGGACTTTGGTGTCGCAGGCCGTGTTGTCGATGCCGGAATTCCGTTTTGTATTTTGAGCGCTAGGGACAATCGCGCACGACTGTAGCACCGGCGGGTACTGCCCCGTTCGAAGTGAGAACATGACGCCATGACCCACATACCGCAGAACCTGCGACTGCCGGACGCTTTGCCTGCCATTGCTCCCGTCACGATTTCGCGCAGGCAATTGTTGCAAACTGCGGCAGGTGGATTCGGCTATCTAGCGCTGGCTGCGCTTACGACACAAGCCGGGCAAACAACTAACTCGCTCGTGCCAGGTCCCCTTGCGCCCAAAACCGGTCATCACCCGGCCCGAGCCAAACGGGTCATCTTCCTCTTCATGCAAGGTGGACCGAGTCACGTCGACACGTTCGACCATAAACCGCTGATCAATGCCGATCATGAAAAGCCCGACCCCGCCGGCACGGGCCGGAAGATTTTGCGCAGCCCGTGGACGTTCGCCCGCTACGGAGAGACGGGTCGATGGGTCAGCGAGCTATTTCCGCACGTATCGCAACAGATCGACAAGCTGACAATGCTGCACGGCGTGCACACCGATATCCCCAATCATCCGCAGGCCACGCTGCAGATGCACACCGGCTCGCCCCGTTTTCCCGGGCCGAGCATCGGCGCCTGGGTGCTGTATGGTCTGGGGACCGAGAACCAGGACCTACCAGGTTTCATCTCGATCAACCCCTTGGCGAATAACGGTGGTGTGCTGAACTACGGCAGCGGATTTCTGGCGGGTGATTACCAGGCGACGCGCTTCGGCGGCGAAGGCGAGAAAGTCTCCGAGGCCCGGCTGGAACATGTCAGCAATCCGCGCTGGGATGCGCGTCGGCAGCGCGAAGAATTGAACCTGATCGCGGATCTGCACCGTGCGCGACCTCAGGGCGAAACGGCCGATGCACAACTAGACAGCCTGGTCGCCGGATACGAATTGGCGTTCCGCATGCAAACGGCCGCGCCACAACTGTTCGATCTGTCGAAGGAATCGGCAGCGACCGCCAAGCTCTATGGGCTGAAGGAACCGGCCACCGCCGAATTCGCTCGCCAATGCTTGTTGGCCCGACGGTGCGTGGAATCCGGCGTCCGCTTTATCGAGCTCACCAGCACCGGCTGGGACCACCACGACAATCTGCGCAAGAAACTGCCGACAAAATGCCGCAGCGTCGATCGTCCGATCGCTGCGCTTTTGCAGGATCTACAACAACGCGGCCTGCTCGACGACACACTCGTCGTATGGGGAGGCGAGTTCGGTCGTACGGCGGCCGGTCAAAACGAAGATGGCCGCGACCACAACGCCAAAGGCTTTACCATGTGGATGGCCGGCGGCGGCACAAAGCCCGGCTGCACCTACGGCGCCACCGATGAGTACGGCATCAAAGCCATCGACGGCAAGATGCACGTACACGACCTGCACGCCACGATCCTATACCTGCTCGGACTTGATCACGAGCGTCTGACGTATCGCTATTCAGGCCGCGACTTCCGCCTGACCGACGTGCACGGCCGCGTGGCGAGAGAGATTCTCGATTCCTAACCACCCCGCGTGGAAAACATTCGGCGAATCGATAGCGATCCGACCCGCATAACGAAAAACACCGCGAGCCAGCACCACCAGTCAGCTCCCCTCGGTGAGGAGGTAAAACTCGCCGAGGGGCTGACTGCGTTTCTCATTCCCGGCCGGCCGAGTCGCACCGGACCCAGGGCCGTCGTGTTCAGGTCAGCCCCGCCGGGCAGCCTCGCTGGTGGCAATGTCGATCTTCTTCATTTTCATCATCGCCTCGAAAGCACGCTTTGCCTCATTGCCGCCAGCCGCCATCGCATCGGTGAGCGTGCGGGGAGTGATCTGCCAGGAGAGGCCCCAGCGATCCTCGCACCAACCGCAAGCTTTTTCCTTGCCGCCATTGCCGACGATCGCGTTCCAATAGCGGTCCGTTTCTTCCTGATTATCGGTGGCGATCTGAAAAGAAAAGGCCTCGCTGTGCTTGAACGCCGGGCCGCCGTTGAGGCCGAGACAAGGAATGCCCAGTACGGTGAACTCCACCGTCAGCACATCCCCCATCCTGCCGCCGGGGAAGTCGCTGGGGGATTTGTGTACGGCAGTCACTTTGCTATCCGGAAAGGTGGCGGCGTAAAAGCGCGCCGCCTCGTGGCCGTCCTTGTCGAACCAGAGGCAGAGGGTGTTCTTTGGCTTCATGATTGTGTGCTACTTGTGTTTAGAGCAGGGCAAACGTCGTGTGGTCTGGACACCGACTGCAAACTATCAGGAAACTTGGCTTATGCGAAGCGCTCTCCAAAATTCTTGATCTCGGCGCAAAAACGCCGCAATGGTTCATGTGGTGGATTGTCGCCCGTGGAAAGGCCAGAATCCGTTACCAATGCACAAGCACCGGACCATCGCCTTGCTCGCAGAGCCAAAGATCCGGGCTTTGCGATGCGGTTGTGCGAGCGATCGGATCGTCGAAAAGATCGTTACAGTGGAATTGGCCGCAACGAGGAGTCCAAAACGGCTTGAGGGGAACATAGGGAGTTGGCGCGTCACGTCTTAAGAGGCCAGGTCTTTGGTAATTCGATGGTTACGCTGGTGCCCTTTCCGGGCGTCGTTTGAAATCGCAACGTGCCGTTGTGGTCGGTGACGATGCTGTTTGCGATGCTAAGACCCAGGCCCGTCCCCCCTCGATTGCGGCGCGTGGTAAAGAATGGCTCGCGAATGCGCCGCAACGCATCGGGTGCAATTCCCGCTCCCTGGTCCCGCACGACGATGAGTATGCTCTTGTCGTGTGCTTCCGTGAGGACGTCAATCATTCCACCTGCCGTCGAGGCCTCGGCCGCATTTCGCACCAGGTTTTCTACCACTTGCTCGATCCCGCGCGCGTTTATCTCTAGCTGCGGCAAGCCGGCATCGAGCGCGACGTGCAGCAAGCATTCATGGCCGCGCACGTAGTCGGCGACAGCATTGCACGCCGCGCTGACGGCGGCATTCAAATCCGCCGGCTGCCTTTCCATCGTTTCTCCGCGGGCGAACTGTAATACGTTGCGTACGATCTCGCCGCATCGTCTCGCGTCGGCTGCGATATCCGTCAATGCCTGACGTGCACGCTCGTCCGACGCCAGACCCATTTCAGCCGCCAGCAGGATGGTCCCGACAGGATTGTTGATCTCGTGCGCGATCCCGGCGGCCAACGTTGCCAACGACGACAACCGATCCTGCTGGCGTCGACGATCCGACTCTTCCAGCGCCCGTCTCTCGGTGACATCAATGCAAGTGGCAATGCCGCCCCGCACGTTGCCGGCATTGTCGAAAAGTGGCACAGCATCGGCGTATATATGGCGTACTGAACCGTCGGCGCGAACGAGTTCGAATTCGGCATCGCGCACAGGAAGCCGGGCTGTCACCGCCCTCTGCATGGGTAGCTCGGCTGGCGACAATTCGCTGCCATTCAATAATGCGCGGAAGTCGGCCGGTACCTCATCCGGCATCGTCGTTCGCGAGAGATTCATGCCTGGATGCAAACGCATGAGCTCATAGGCTGCGCTGTTGCCGGTGATCGTGTGGCAGGCTGGATCATGCGCAATGCACACAGCGATCGGCAAAATATCCATCAGGGCCTCGATTTCCTCGGCACGTTCGCATAGTCGCCCCGCTGCAATGGCATGCTCTCGGACCTCGCGCTGCAATACTTCGTTGACACTCGTTAGCTCTGTAGTGCGCTGCTCAACGCGCATTTCTAGCTCGTCGTGAGCCTGCTGCAGCTTTTTCTCGGCCTGCTTCATGCGGCCGATATCCAGGTTGATGCCAGCCCAGCAAACCAGCCGGCCCTCCTCGTCTTCGACGGGCACGCCCCGCGCCAGCACCGGATGCCACGCGCCGTCACGGCCGCGAAAACGGTTTTCTCTGTCCCACATACTGCGCGCCCGAACACACTCCTTCCAGGCCTCGATCGTGCGCTCTGCATCGTCAGGGTGTAGAACCGCTCCCCAGCCGAATTCGGAACATTGCTGCTGCGTCAAGCCGACCAGCCGCAAGAACGACGGACTGGTGTAGGTGTTTTTGCCGTCGGGATCGCACAGCCAGATGCCGTAGTCGATCGATTCTCCGATAGCTCGATAGATTCGTTCGCTCTCCCGCAGAGCTTGCTCGGCGTGGCTGCGCTCGCGCATTTCCGCCTGCAACTTTTGGTGCGCGCTCTGAATGGCCTCGGTATGGCTCTGCCTGGCCGCCAGGCTACGATTGAGCAATACGACGTAGGTCAAAAAAATTATCAGTGCCGCAATGGCGGTCACCAGATTCGTCAGAATGGCAAATTGATAAGTACTGTTGGAACGAACGTTGCGCTCGGTCAACAGCGCTGTTTCCTCGTCTTTCATCTCGCCAATGAGACTGCGAATGGCGTCCAGCTGCTCCTTGCCCTGAGTGCCTACGACAGACAGTTGCGCCAGCCGTTCGTCTTGCCTACGCAATTCGATGGCGGTCTTCAACCTGGAAAGGTGAGCGTCTATAAGATCCCCCAGCATGGCAATGCGCTGTTGCTGCCGTGGATTGTCCTGCGTCGCGTCCGAGAGCTGCTGCAGGCGAGTGTCGACACGAGTCAGGGCAGCCTGATAGGGCTGTAGCGACGTATCGCTGCCTGTAATCAAGAAATCGCGTTGTCCAGATTCCGCATCAAGGACCGCCGTCAATACGTCTGAGGTAAGATCCAACACGTGGTGAGTATGCGCTACCTCTTTCAGGTCATCGTTCAATCGCTCGATGTTGCGATGGGCGAACAGCCGGTTGACAACGAGCACCGCCAGGATCGATACGACGATGAGGGTGCGGAATTTGAAGAGTCGCTTCATGGGGCTACCCTGCCGGTTGCGCGCGATACAGCGCGAAATATAACTTGGCGAGACTGGGTTCTGGAAGATTAGCGCGGGATCGTTACTCCATGCCGCGCCAAAATGGGCTCGTGAATCGCGGTTTCAGATTATGCCCTGCTTCGCCAATGCGTCGATCTCCACGTCATTCATTTCCAGCACCTCCCGCAGTGCCACCCGCGTATGCTCGCCCAGACGGGGCGCAGGCATGAGGGGAACGGGCGGGCTATCTGGGAACTTGATGGGGTCGCCGGTAACTCGTGTGCTTCCCTGGCCGCAAGATACGCTCGGGAACATGTCGCGATGTTCGCTCTGTGGAGCTTCAACCACTTCGGCAAAATCGCGCACCAAAGAACAGGGGATGCCGCTGCCGCGAAGTACCTGCAACCAATGCTCGGCAGGCCGCTGGAGAAATATGTCCTCCAGCAGACGTTCCAGCGTTTGGCGGTTTTTAACCCGGAGGGCGTTCGTGGCGTAATCCTGGTGAGACTGCCAGTCGTCGCGGCCAATTGCGCGACAAAATGCCGACCACAGCTTCTCGCTCCCCACCGCCATCGTGAAAGTTCGGTCGCTGGCGAGAAAGGCCCGATACGGCACCACGGCGGCAAAGGCGGTGCCCAGCGGACGAGGAACGACCCCGGAGCCCAGATAGTTCATAAAGTTCGAAGTCATGGCCGATATCATCGCGTCGTACATGGCCACATCGACCCACTGCCCCAGGCCAGATTGGTCTCGCGCGCGGAGGGCCGTCAGAGCACCGATCGTGGCCATCATCCCGGCCGTGACGTCGACCACGGAATAGCCACAGCGGACCGGCTCGGCCCCATCGGGCGAGCCCGTGACGCTTAACAATCCGCTCGAGGCTTGCACGATCAGGTCCATAGCGGCTTCGTCACGCGCGGGACCGGTCTGGCCATTCCCCGAGATCGACACATAGACCAGACGAGGATTGCGCGCGTGCAAGGCCGCATAGCCAAGGCCCAAACGGTCCATGGTTCCGGGCCGAAAGTTTTCTACTAGCACGTCCATCTTATCGGCTAGCCGTTGGCAAAGTTCAATCCCCTCGGGACGTTTCAGATCGATCGACAGGCCGAGTTTTCCACGATTGTGCGCAATAAAATAGTTGGCCTCGTCGCCCACGAAGGGCGGCCCCCACTGACGTCCCATGTCCCCGGTGGGTGACTCGACCTTATATACCGTGGCACCGTGCAACGCGAAGAGCATCGTGCAGTAGGGGCCGGCCAAGGCGTGGGAAAAATCCAGAATCTGCAGGCCATCGAGCAGCGGGCGGTGGTGGGATTGCACTCTGTGCCTCACAAGGCCGACGCGTTATTCGCGGCCAAGACGGTTCGCCCCGATCCAACAATGTCCGCCATCGTATGTGAAATGACCGTCCGCGAACATTCATGGTCGTTTACCGCCGCGCAGCCGTAGCGGCCCGAGGGTAGCGACAGACAAGCGTGGCAGTCCAAATGACAGTCGAAAATGACAGTCGAGAGCGACGTTCAAGAACTGCCTAACACTATGTCGTTGCCGGCTTGTCCCCGCCGGCCTATTGAGATCGCGGCATCTTCGTGGCCTAGACTGGCCCGGCGAGGGGACGCGGGAACGGTCAACGTGGGCTTCCCCGTTTCGGGTGGCGGCGAGCGCTCAGCTGTGGCGATTCGTATAGACCGCCAGCGGCGCCGCAGCGAGCGGCATGGAAAACACACCGCAGGCACAGAGGACGGGCAGCAGGTATTTCGATTCATGCGTCAGGCCGCCCAGCTGCGCCATGAGCAGCGCAGCAACCACGATGCCTGCCGCCAAACAGAGGATAGGCAGGGAAATCAAGCGGAGACGCCAGCTTGCCATGAATGTCGCGGCAACGACGATCAGGCAGACCACCAGACAAACACACAAATATGTCTGGGTGAACACGGGGCGAGCGTCATGGCGCAGACACAGTGGGATCAAGGCTCCCGCCATTGCCGCGGCAATGACCAGGCCAAACCCAACGGCAAACACGCGCGTGCCCGCCAGTACCAGGGATGTAACGAACCCAATAGCGCTCCATATTGCGGTCGCGCCCAGCACAACGCGGGCTAGCGTGCCGACGATGCCGAGTTGGCTAAGAACCTGGTAAGCCTTTGACGTCTCTGCATTCTCGCTGAAGAGCAAAATGACGACGGCCATGCATACGCCCCAAACCATGGCCGACAAGACCAGGCCCAGCGTCGCACTCTTGAGTACCGCGTTGGCCAGTTGGCTGTCCGAGAGGGGACGCGAGCCATTGAAGTTTCCAAATTCGCCTTGTGTTGAGCGCAGCCCCCAAAAAATCCCGATCGCGAACAGGGGCGCAAGATTGAAACCAGAAACTCCGCGGACGAAATCGGCCCGTTCACTCGGAGAAATGAACCAGCCCAAGGGCAACGTCGCGATTCCGAGCGACGCTACCGTCAGGGGCAAGACATAGCCGCGCTCTGTCCATTCCAGCCAGAATTGGGCCGTGGTAGCGGACGAAAAGGAGGCCGTACGGGCCGACGTCCAATAACGAAAGCCGTCGCTCAACCAGTCGGCCATTCGTTTCATATCGATTTCCGAACCATGCCGGCGGTTGGCAAAGCCCAATGCACCGACGACAACACAGACGATCGCCGCCAGGCCGAACGACAAGATGTGCCAACCGCTGGCGTTGAATAGCTCGTCAATCGCTAAACCCGCGGGGGACGTCCATCGCTTGATGACAAACAGCAGCGGCAAGAAGCCAGCGAGGCCGAACAGGGGGTGCCACCACAGGACCGCCTGGCACCAGGCAATCAGTAGTGCGGCCAGCAAGCCAGGTCCCCAAATCAGCCAGCCGGCATCGAACAATGCGTTGAGGATCAGCGCCACAAGCGCGTATTCAACAAACAGGGTCACCATCGCGCACGCCATTGGCACCGCAGCCAGCACCAGACTCGAGGCGGGCAGGGCATAGCGTCGTGCGGGATTTCCCACGGCAGCAAGTACCGGCGCCCCGAGAAGCACCAGGGTTATCCAATAGAAACTGAATTCCAGAAGATCGGCGGTCCCCGTGTCGCGAATCGGCACGCCGTGTTCCCACGACAGCATGCCGAAGATGAAGCCTGGCAGTGCAATCGCACCCAAGGGCGCGGGCACAATGGCGCGCCAGCCCTGCGCCCAGAACTCCCAAGTCAGCGCGACGGCGATTTTGACCGTATTGCTTCGCGTGCGGTTCATGGGTGTATTCCCGGGCGATTAACCCGCCTTCGCGTGGAAACGGAAACTACGAGCGCATCGCAGTTGCCCTGGCCAGAAAGATCTCGTCCAGCGTCGGACTTTCTTCCTCGACCACTTGGGCGCCCGATTGCTTCGCGGCCGCCCGCAGCTCTTCCAGACCGCCGTTGCACAACACAGTCCACTCTCGACCTTCGCCTTGGCACGAGAGGATGCCAGGCAGATTGGGACGGGTGGATTGAAATGCCTCGAATCGCAAAACAAGCCGTCGATGACTGTTGAGGATTTCGTGCAAAGGGGCGCTCAAAGCAACGCGGCCTTTATGCAGGACCGCCACAAAATCCGCGACACGTTCGACTTCGTCGAGTAAATGCGAGGAAAACAGCACCGTTCGACCCTCATCGGCGACCGTACGAATAACAGCCGACAAGATATCGTTCCGAACGACGGGATCCAGGCCCGAAGAAGGTTCGTCCAAAATCAGCAGATCGGGTCGGTGAGCCAAGGCGATCAGCAGTCCGGCACGGGCGCGTTGCCCTCGCGAAAGCCGTTTGATCCGTTGCTGAGGGTCCAGCTCGAACTGGTCCTGCAATTGATCGGCAAATCTTTGATCCCATCCTGGAAAAAAAGACTGGTTGTAGCGCATCAATTGCGCGACCGTCATCCAGTCCGGCAGATCTCGATCTTCCGACAAGTATCCGATCCGGCCGAGCACACCGACGGGGTCCAGCACTGGGCTCAATTGAAAGACGCGCACCGAACCGTGCGTAGCCTTGAGCAATCCCAGGATATGTTTGATTAATGTCGTTTTTCCGGCGCCGTTCTCACCCACCAAACCAAACACACTTCCCCGCTCGATGCGCAGTGCCACATCGTCGAGAGCCTGCTTCCGGCCGAAGTGTCGCGAGAGGTGATCGATTTCGACGATGGCGTCTGACATGGCGCTACTCCGATTGGATTCTGCGGCTGCGATCGCGCACCATTTTGATCACGGTCGATACGTCGACATTCAAGTGATTGGCCTCGGCCAGCAAAACGTCGATGCGCTCTTGCAGCAACTTTTGCTTATCGCGATGGGCAAAAGGCGAACCATTGCCGGCGACGAACGCGCCGGATCCTTGTCGAGATGTGATCACACCGGCGGATTCCAGTTCCCGGTAGGCGCGCGCCACGGTATTTGGATTCACGACCAACTGCTCGGCGAGCGCGCGCACCGTCGGCAACTGCTCGCCGACCGACAGACGACCCACCGCGACCAGGTACTTCACCTGGTTGGCAATCTGCCGATAGATCGGCACACCGTCGCTCTTGGACAGGCGGAATTGCATCGCTTGCTGATACGCTTCTAAAAACGCTGATTGCACTATTGTATTAGTGTTATAATACAATTGGAAGCCGTCAGTCAAGCAGCATTCGACAGACGGTGACGACCGGCGCCGTTCCCGTAAGCCGGGATGAGGGCGGATACTGAAACGCCCGAAGCCAGGATGGTCAGACCACGCGCGCCAGCTTAACGCTGTTCGGACGACCTAAGGGGCCGGCACGCGCGCCGTGAGATCCGACGGCAAAGCGCACGACAAAAACCAAGACTGCCCAGGTTCCGCCGTGGCCAGGACAGTTGGCCCCGCGCTGCGTAGCATCGCAGGCATGAGCGACAGCATCTCGGGCCCCCGGCCACGTTCTCGCTCGCCTGAGAAACCGTGGCTAAACGGGCCGTTCAGCAATCGTGGCGATTCACACGTGTTCCGCGTACGGTCTGACGCGGGGATACGTCGGTTTGTCGTTTTTCCTGGGGCGGGACTCAGGTCGTTGCGACCTGACAGCGCTGCGGGATCACCTCGGCAAATCGCAACAGTTCCTGGGACTTGATGACGTACGTCAGATGGATCGCATAATCCTCGCGCGAGCGGATCGCCATCGACGTCGGCGGAGCAGCGATTTGTCCGCCCGAGCCGATGGTCGCCGAACCATGGACGACTCCGAGCAAAAGGTTTTGCGGTTCGCCGCAGCGAACGTTCCCGCGATCGTCGGTATGGCCCTTGGCATTGAGCACGAACACCGGTGAACCCGTCGAGCCTGGTAGGCAGGCAATGTCGATGAGTATTTCGGGCTTTTCACAGAAATCGATTTCCGGATGGCTGGCCGTAATGCCGCGACAATAGATCGGCAGATTGTGCGACTTGTCCCACAGACCATTTGGATAGCCAAGCATGAGAACATCCTCGACGGCGCTCAGGGCCACAAGCCGAGCCGCAGAAGGGACCATGACCGACTCGATCGTCATCCAGTGGGCCTCGCGTCCGATGCGCGCCGCCGCATCGTCGATAACCTTGCACGGCAGTGCCACGAGATCGATCGATTCTTCGGGATGCTTGATCCAAAGATTCTCGAAGTTGTTGAGTTCTATTTCGAACGTCGGCGATTCGTCGTGGCAGTTATCTTTCCAGAAAGCATTGTGCAGTCGCAGTAATCCGTACGATGCACCATCGACGACGTGCCGGCTTGTGATGAGGAGATCGCTTTTCCCCTTTTGACACCCAAAGAAGAACCCGGTGGCGGTACCATGCTCCGTCTCAATGCAGACAGTGCTCAGCAAGAATTGCTCGTCTTGGGTACGCGGCTTGAACATCCTAAAAATCCTTACGCAGCTGGTCCAATGTGGCATCCCCACGCGCTATTGTACTTTTTAGTCGGTTACGCGCGAATTCGACTTGCCTCACTATCGCTTTGCTAACACAGCATGGTGCTAAACGCCGTCAATAATTGACCAATCTTACCCAATTCCTTGCCTAATTTATCCTGACGAATCGAGACCTTTCCAATTCGCAAGGGAACAAAGGCCAAGCGATTTCTCCGTCCTTGCGGAACTCTTAAAAACTAGCAAGCCAAAGAGACGACCAAGTCGCACTAACGCCGCGCCAAGGACGGCGGCATGTGGACAACGGCGATGCCAAGCGGACCCTATAACCTTCTCACCGCGCTCGTCCGCGAGGCATTCACGTCACGTCCGAGGTCGTGTATCCGCCCATCGAGCGCGGCGCAGTCGCCACGCCAACAACACGAATCCGCCGAGCCCGGCGAGTACCGTTGATGATGGCTCGGGAACAGCGACGAGTCGAAAGCCGATGCCATATTGATTCGTCGCAACTGGCGGTCCCCACGCCGAGGATGAAGCGGCCACCAGGTGATCGGAAGGACGGCCAGCGTTTCCACCGCGACCGTGGCGTGTGGGTGCCCCTCTCTGCCAACGAAGTAAGCGCTATCATCGCCCAGGGCCGCAGGGATCCATCCGACATAGCAGGACAAACCGGTAGCCAGCAGCGCTAAGGCGTCGGAGTGTGCCGGTGCGAGCGCCCAAGGAACCTATGGCTGGCGACGAACGCCTCTCGACCCGAAGGTGCCGACCTCGGTAGCTCGTCAACGCGGCGGATCTTGCGAATACCGCCATCCGTTCGGTTTCTAGTTCCTCTCGGAAACCGTCGTGCGGTGCGCTCCTGCGCGTGTCAGGTGGCGACCTTTGCGATAAGTCACTAGCGCCATACCGACGGCACCGAGGCAGCAAAGAATCAGGCTGCCCGGTTCCGGTGCGGCCGAGATCGTCACGGTGGCATTAGAGGCTGTGGAATTCAGTTGCAAAAACCCGCCACTGCTGGTTGCAAATTCATAGCCGACACTGATCCCCGCATGTCCCGAGACGCTCCCGGTCCCCACCAGCGCGGTGGCATAATTCGCCGAGCTATCGCTGGCGGAGAGAATCAAAACTTCGGCTTCCAGTCCGACGTCGGCGCCCATGAAGGTGGTGCTGGTTTCGGACAAGGCGGTGCTATTAAGTGCAAAGGGACCATTGAACAACGAGCCATTGGCCGGGTTTACGCTACGCCCCGTCAGCGTGTCCGAAACACCTCCCACGGCGACCGTCGCGTTTCCCGTGAGAGAGATCGCAGCAAATCCGTCCGGAGGATTGTCGACGTCGAGCGTGCTGGAATCGATCGTGCCTGTTAGCGTGACCAAAACATCGTTGAAGCTCTGTCCATCAAAAACGCCCGACCCGATCACGGTTTCCGTCGCGACCAAGACCTCGGCAGCGGCTTGATTACAAATCCCGGCACACAAGACCATCGCGAAACACACAGGCAAGCGCAACATGATATTAGTCTCTTCGTAGGCGTATGTTGTTATCAGCAAATGCCGCGTGAGCATAACTTTCGCGCGATTATCGACTAACCCCATGCGTGAACCGCGCCGTCGATCGTGGACAAAGCTTGCAGGAGAGCACGGGCGCCAAAACGATCTGACGGCCGAAAACGCCCGGGGCAAGTGACGCTGAAGTAACGCGATGCACGCCGTACCGAATCAGTGCGGCGAGTGTGGCATCAACGTCGAGGGACTCTGGTCAGTAGCGGACCCTTGAGAAATAAGGGGAGTCGGCCCAGTGAGCTAGCGGCAAATTGGTGTGAACCTCGGATGAATTGGAAAGCCAGGACTGGCCGCCCGGTTGGGGCTTATTCGATACCCCAAGTTAATGTTGGCCCCGTGCGAGTCAAGAAATTATCCCTTAAGAATTCGTGAGGCCTTCGGCACTTAGCCGGGGCGTGTCGACCTCGCCCAGGTCTATAACAAGCCGGGCGATGCGACCGAAGCATTCGCAAGACTCGGTTCGCTTCAACTCTTCGTTGTCATGATCAGCGCATTCAGCGCCGCGGCATCAAGCGGTTTCGCGAAATGGTCGTCGAAGCCTGCCTCTCGCGATCGTCGACGATCCTCGTCCTGTGCATAACCTGAATAGGCCACCAGACGAACCTGGTCAAACTCTACCTGCTCGCGTATCTTGCCCGCAACTTCGTAGCCGTTCATGCCTGGCAGGCCGATATCGATCAGAGCAATATCGGGTTTTAGCTTCTCAATCAAACCCAGCGCCTGGTGCCCATCGAAAGCGGCGTGTACTTCATGCCCCATCATGCGGAGCAGGCGCGTGAGTGATTCAGCCGCGTCCCGATTGTCGTCGACAATGACGACCTTGCGGGCCTGATCGCCCTGTGTAGCCGTGGGCACAGTGGCAGGTTGTTCCTGTATGCCATCGACATTGATGGGCATCCGCACCACAAACTCGCTCCCGGCGCCTCGCCCCGCGCTATGCGCTTCAACCGTGCCTCCTTGCAATTCGATCAGACTTTTCACCAGCGTGAGACCGACACCGAGTCCGCCGCGATTTCGATCGAGCGTGCAATCCCCTTGTGCGAACAGATCGAAAATTCGCGGCAGCAGCTCGGCCGGAATTCCTTGTCCGCTATCTCGCACACGAATGCTGATCTGCTCGTCGCCTTGGGACGCGTGCGTCATGCGCTCCGCGGTCAGGCTAATCTTGCCACCCGGGTCAGTAAATTTCGCGGCATTGCCCAATAAGTTCGACAGCACCTGCACAAAACGGTTTCTGTCGACGAACAGGCGAACGGGATCGTCGGGCAGCTTCACGGTTAGCTGATGCTGGGAATTTTGCATCTGAGAACGGACCGTGTCGGTCGCCGCCGCGACTAGATCCGCCAACCAGACGGGCTCCTTCCTGATTTCGACTTTCCCTTCGGCGATCCGCGAGATGTCGAGCAAATCGCCGACCAATCGCACCATCTGATCGACCTGGCGGCCGAGAATCTCGCGTAGCTCGACGGTCTGTTGCCAATCGTCGCCTGCCAGGCGCATGATTTCGACGGCACTCTTGACGGCCGCCAACGGATTGCGCAACTCGTGCGCAAGCATGGCCAGGAACTCATCTTTGCGCCGATTCGCCTCGCGCAACTTCTCTTCAGCCTCTTTGCGGGCGGTAATGTCGACCAGCGACATCAGAATCAGAGGGGGCCGCTCCGGACGTTCCACGCTACGGCCGCTCACCAAGACGGTTTGGCCGATGTCGGCCGTCTCCAGATTTTCGAAGGGGCGCTTCTCAGCCACGATGGCGGCCAGGCTCTCTTGCAACGACGGGTTGTTCCACAGATCCGGCCAGACCTCGCCGAAGGTCCGAGCTTTGACGTCGGACAGCACATTTCCCGACCTTTCAGAACAGGCGGCGTTAATCGTCTGCACACGCAAGTCTTCATCAAGAACGATCAAGGGGACTCGGGCAGACTGCACGATGGCTTCGGCGAACTCCGCCGACTCACGAACCCTGGCTTCGCTCCGTTTGAGCTCGTCGATGTCGACCAGGACCAGCACCCCTCCGTCGATGCGCCGGTCGGCCGTCACATACGGATGGATGCGCAGGCTGTACCAATGCCCGTCCCGGCCTTGACACTCGACCCGGTGCTGCTGCATCTTTTCGATGCTGTGAAGCAGTAACGATTCGATATCCGGCACATTGATATTCAGCTTCAGATCGCCAATCGACCTGCCGACGTCCGTGGGCAACAGCTTCAATGTCGCTTGCGCCGGGGGCGTGATGCGACGAATCCGCAGATCGTTGCCCACCATGACAATGGCGATGCTGGTACTGGCAAAGATATTGGTCAAATCATTGTTGATGCCATTGAGGTCGGCATTTTGTTTCTGCAGTTGCTCATTGACGGTAGTCAGCTCCTCGTTGACTGATTGCAGCTCCTCCTTGGCGGTTTCCAATTCCTCGTTCGTGCTTTGCAGTTCTTCGTTGCTGGAAAGAATTTCCTCGTTCGCGGAGCGCAGCTCCTCGTTGCTGGCGTCTTGTTGCTCCACCAGCGACTGCAAGTATTCCTTGGTAGCCGCCAGCTCGTGCCGTAATTGTTCCGCTCCTTGCCGGGGCGACTGATTGGACGTCGCGGCGCTTTCGGATTGGGCACGCTCGCCTGGCCTTGCGAGCCCCCCTGGCGCCGCGCGCATGCCTTTCCAGAGCGAAGATAAGAGGCCGCTGGCAGACACCCGCTCGGCACCTTGCCGACTCTCGTCGGACTCTTCGAAGACCACCAAAAAACAACTTTCCGATCCTTGTGGCGACAGCACCGGCAAGACGCGCAACGCAATCTCGCGGAAGCCGACATCGCCGTAGACTTGTAAACCTTCGCGACGAACTATTTTATTGGTCGACTTCGCTTCACTCAGAGCGGAGCGCAACTCGAGAAACAAGCCCTCGCGCGCCATCTTGAGAATGTTTGAGGTAGGCTCACCCAGGGGCGGGGCCAGAAAGTTGCTCGTTTGGCCGCGAAATTGAATGATGTCGAAGTTGTCGTTCACCAGTACCGACGGCGGGGCATATTGGCCCAGCGCCAGTCGATCGGCCTCGCGCTGAAAGTCCATTGCCGCCGGATTGGGAACCGGGTGGCGCCCTGGAAAGATCAACGATCGCTTGAAATCGTCGAGCGAAAACGAGAACGCGGGGCGCATAACGGCCGCTTTCTTCACGTAAATCTTGTGCGCCCGATCCACGAGCTCGAATAAATCGCCAAACCCGCCGACAGTCTCCGCAGTGCCCAGGGCCAAGTAGCCTGCCGGGCTCAAGGCAAAATGAAAGGTCGGTATCACCCGCTGCTGCAGTGCGGACGACATATAGATCAACACGTTGCGGCAACTGACCAGGTCGACGTGGGAAAAGGGGGGATCGGCCAAGATGTTCTGTCGCGCGAAGACGCACATTTCGCGAATGGATTTATCAATCCGGTAGCGATGGTCCTCCTTGACGAAAAAACGTCGCAAGCGTTCGGGCGAGACTTCCGACTCGATGCTTTCCGGATAAAGGCCTCCGCGAGCCTTCTCCAACGTGGCGTGATCGCTCAGGTCAGTCGCGAAGATTTGGATGGGGGGCCGCAGCGGCTTATCGTCAATGAATTCCAGCAGGGCCATCGCCAAGGAATAGGGCTCTTGGCCCGTGGAACAGCCGGGCACCCAAATCCGAATCGGCGTGGTTGTTGTTTTCGTCTTGATAATCTCTGGAAACACGACTCGCTTGAGCGTCTCGAACAATTCGGGGTCGCGAAAGAAGCTGGTGACGTTGATCAGCAGGTCCCGGTACAAAGCTTCGATCTCTTCGGGCTCGGCCCGCAGCATCTCTGCATAATCTTTGAGCGTATGGCGGGCGTGCAGCGCCATGCGGCGCACGATCCGGCGCCGAATCGTGGTGTCGCGATATTGGCTGAAGTCGACACCGGTTGCGTTTTGGATGACGCTTATGATGCTCTTGTAGTATTTGTCCGCTTCGGCCGTGCCATCCAAAACATTGGTGGAAGCCAAATAAGGATGACCCGCGATTTCCGCCAGGCGGGCCGCCATGTCTGCCGGCGCCAGAATGAAGTCGACACAACCGCTTTCGATCGCGCTGTGCGGCATACCGGTGTGCGTCGCGGTTTTTTCATCCTGGGCGAAGGTTATCCCGCCGATGGCCTTGATTTCGCAAAGACCTAGAGTGCCATCAGAGCCGGTGCCAGAGAGGACTATGCCAATCGCGCGCTCGGACTTTTCCGCGGCCAGCGAACGAAACAAATGGTCCACCGGCAAATGCGGGCCTGGCGCGTCGCTGCGCGGGGTGACGATCAGCTGCCCTTGGCCGAGAGCGACGTTGGCGTTAGGGGGAATGACATACAGATGATCAGGCTGTACTGGCGCGCCATGCACGGCTTCGAGCACCGGCATGCGGGTCGCCCGTCCCAGCAATTCCGCCAGGTGACTTTGATAATTGGGGTCCAGGTGTTGGACAATCACAAAAGCCATACCGGTGTGGTCCGATAACGCCGCTAGCAACTGCTTGAGCGCATCTAATCCACCCGCAGAGGCCCCGATGCCTACTACCGAAAACTCGTTGTGGGCGCCCCCCACACTTGGCGGTGCTGCCGCATCGTCCGGACTGCAACCGGCGGATGCATCGTCGACATTCATGACCACCACGGCCCAATACCGTCTCCCGACAAGCTAGAGGCGATCCCGTGTCCAATTTGCCTTCCCCGCCCATGTTGTACTGCAAATCGAGAGCCGAATCCACCTGCTGCAACTAGGTTAGTTCTTATGTATTTCGGGCGAATCGATGAACCTTCCATGACATATCCGCAAGCCATCGAACAACGTGCTGCTGCGGATGCAGCCATCCCGGCAATTTCGAGTTCACAGGTGTCCGCACCGCGCGCGTCCTATCGACAGGGACGGTCTGCGACGCGGCTGAGGCGATTGCGACACGAAATCGTTTCGCGTCGCACGGCACAGAGCATTAAAATGCTGATTCGCTACTCGCTCACGGAAGCTCAAGCATGCGCTGGTATCACGACGTTAGCTACTTCTTTGGGGGCGCGTTTCTGGTGAACGCGATTCCACATTTCGTCAGCGGCCTGATGGGGCATCCGTTTCAGAGCCCATTCGCAAGTCCGCCCGGCGAGGGATTGTCGCCGGCCTGGGTCAATGTGTCGTGGGGCGCGGCGAATCTGGTCTTTGCGTACTTATTGTTGGCGCGAGTCGGGACCTTCGAGTTTCGCCGCTGGCGCCATGTGCTGGTCGCGGCGGTAGGGGGTATGGTCATGGCGCTACAGCTGGCCCATCACTTCGGGCAGTTTTACGACGGTCAGTAAAGCGAGCCTCGCCACGGCGAAGTTCTACGCGGAGCGAAAGCCGGCTCGCCGCTCATCGTGCGCTTCGGACTCGCCGGCGGACTCGACAACAAACCGATCCGCCCGATCACGGTTTGCACGTCCGCCATCATCTCGCTCGCCTCGGCCCCGACGCCCGGAAAGCCCAGAATGCGATCGGGGGAGCCCAATCAACGCTTGGTCGAATCCGCGGTTTGCGCCTTCGCCTGCTTGCGTTTGAGGATTCCGTGAGGACGTTGATCCGGCTTGCCGTCTGAATAGCCAACGAACGAAGATTCCACCGTGTTGGCGTCCTTGACACGCATAACCCCTTCGTGAACGTGGGCATCGACCTGGGGATCAAAGTTTGTGCCGCCTTGGAAGACGAACTTGATCTCGCCCGGCTTGTCGCACTTCTCAAAGCGCATGATCGGGGCGTTTTGCAGAGCGCAGTAATGCGTCAGCAACAGCTTGTCACCGTCCATGTGATAGATCGAGATCATCTCCATCGGCTCACCCTCAAAGATCGTTTCCATCACGGCGCTGCCGGCCGCGGTCGGCCTGAAGGCGACGGAGTGCGAACCGCCGCCGTGGTCGTGTTCGTCGCCAGAGCGTTCCCATTCGCCCGTCATTGTCTTCAGGAATTCAAACGCGGACTGCTCATCGTAGACGACCGACTCGGGACTCTTGCTCGCCGTGGTTCCAGGCTCGGATCTGTCAGCCCCCAGGCACGAAACCGACAACGAAAGAAGCGTAAGAGTCGAGGCAACAAAGCTCGTTTTTCTCATGATCTTCTCCTTGGCGAGAAATGATTGGGCGCAGAAAATGAACGTCAATGTCCATTAGTTGATGTCTGTTAGTTATCGACGCCCTCGGGACGCGTTTCAAGTCCCAAGACGTACCAATAAGTTGCCTTGGATCAGAGCGCTTAAGCCTTCTTTCTCTTCTTGGCCTGGGTAGCTCCAAACTGCTCCCATGCGGCTGATTGCAGCACTGCCATGTCACGCGGGTCGAGGCCTGGCAGTTGGCAGTCGATGCCGACGGGGTTCTTTTTCAGTAGCGCCGCCGAGAACACGCAGGCGGCCAGGTACGAACCGGCGAGCGTGGGATGGCTGTGGTCGCGATCGTGCAATACAGGCCGCTCATGTTTGGTCAGAAATCGCTTCCAGACAAGGCCGACGGGCACGACGATCGCACCGAGTTCGTCTCCCACCGTGTTGTACGCGTCCGTGATAGCCTGCTGCGTCTCGGGCGTGTTGCGCCGCGCCCAGGTCATGTACAGAACCGACTTCGCGCCGGCCAGCTTGATGGAATTGTCGAACAGCCGCACGTTCTCGGCCATTCGCTGGGCATTTTTGACAGGCAGCGTGCTTTGCTCTTGAAGTACCACGTAGTCGTAGCTGCCGGACGCGATCGCCTGGGCGGCCCGCCCCGCATTCCAATGCGTTCGCAACGATGCACCCCCCACGCTGATCAAATCGTGAGCAATGTGCAAATCGCGCGCAGCGGCCAGCTGGGCCAACAATCCCGGCAAGTCGTTGCGCTGTGTGAAGCTGTTGCCAATGAACAGCATCCTGATCGATGGCGGTCGCGAAGACTTGGGCATGAAACGATTGGGCTCCCGTCTTGAGACGTCAGAACAAAGCGACGCCTTATTTTAGAGAGTTTAAAGCTTTGTCGTCGGGATCGCGCCTGGGGTATCATGCCGGTTCTGGTTCCACGACGATCCGAGGAGATGGCATCAATGAGCGTGCGCAAGAGAGTGGCGATTGTAACCGGCGCGGGAAGCGGCATTGGCCGGGCGAGCGCCTTGGCGCTGCTGCGGGACGGCTATTGCGTCGTTCTCGCCGGGCGCCGCCAGGAAGCGCTCGAAGAGACCGCCACCGAGTCTGGCGCCCGCGAGCGCGCCCTGCCGATTTCCACCGACGTGGGTAATCCGGATTCGGTGCACCGGCTGTTCACCGCCGCAAAGGAAACATTCGGTCGCTTGGATGTGCTGTTCAACAATGCCGGCATCAGCGCGCCGGCAGTGCCGCTTGAGGAGCTTAGCTGCGAACAGTGGAACGCAGTGCTCGCAACGAATCTGACCGGCCCGTTTCTGTGTACGCAGCAGGCGATTCTGCTGATGAAATCGCAGGATCCGATGGGTGGGCGGATCATCAACAACGGATCCGTTTCCGCACACGCGCCGCGCCCCAATTCTGCACCCTATACGGCAACCAAGCATGCCATTACCGGATTGACCAAATCCACGTCGCTCGATGGCAGAAAGTACAACATCGCCTGCGGGCAGATCGACATCGGGAACGCCCTCACCGAAATGGCGCAGCGCATGACCAAGGGAGTGCCGCAAGCGGACGGCTCGATCAAGGTCGAGCCGGTGATGGACGTGAATCACGTCGCCAATATGGTGTTGCACATGGCGAACTTGCCTTTGGAAACCAACGTGCAGTTCGTGACGATCATGGCCACCGCGATGCCGCTCGTGGGCCGCGGCTAAGACAAATCGGCTTTGGCCTAACTGGCCCGATTGCGCGCCCCCATGCAACTGGGCATACCAGCACGATGCGCCGCGTTAGCTGGCCAATTCCACGTTGTGATAGATGTCCTGCACATCGTCGCAATCGTTCAGCATGTTGACAAACTTTTCGAACATGGGCAAATCGTCCGCATTCATTGTGATGCTCGTCTGAGGCAGGAAGGTGATCTCTTGGACTTCCAACTCCACCTCGGGAAACGCCTGCAACAAGGCCGTTTTGGCTTTGAAAAACTCGTTTGGCGGCGTGAATATCGTGACGTTGCCCCCTTTGCACTCCGTCTCGTCAACGTCGACGTCGGCATTCAACATTGCTTCTAGCACTTGCTCTTCGTTGTCTCCTTTGAAGGACAAAATCGCCAAGCGGTCGAACGATAGTGTCACCGAGCCCGTCGCAGCCAACTTGGAACCGGTCTTTGTGAAACAACTGCGGACTTCGGAAATCGTACGTTGATAGTTATCCGTCAAACAATCGACGATGAACAACGAACCCCCGGGGCCAAAACCTTCGTAGCGGGCAGTTACAAAGTCCTCGCCGCCGACGCCACGGGCTTTTTGAATCGCTTTTTCGATCACGTGGGCGGGAACCTGGTCGCGCTTGGCTTTCTCGATCATGCTTCGCAAACCGGGATTGGCATCCGGGTCGGCAACGCCGTTCTTAGCAGCGACGTACAGCTGCTTTCCGTACTTGGAATACAGCTTCGATTTCTGAGCAGCCGTCTTGAAGATCGCGTTCTTGCGATTTTCGAAATTTCTTCCCATGAGAATTCTCTTCTTCGTTTTCAGGGCGGAATGCGCGGGGTCCTAGGATCCATGGAGCCTCTGAAGACCCTGCTTCGGGTGGCGCGGCGACCCGTCTGGCAAGCCTGATCGTCGCAGCAATCACAATTCTAGCGATTTGCCGGCTCTTTGGGCGGGGGGGCTACGATGTTGCCAGGCCCGAGAAACGGCCCGGATGGACCCGCGCCGATGATTAACACGTCGTTTCGCTGCGCCCTATTCTCCCGGTGCGGCGTCGATTTTAAAGCTGGAGCGCGGCTTGTGGCGACGACGCAGGCAAATTACGCAGGTTGAATTCCGGCGGAGGAACGCAATCGGGATTAACCCATTGAATGACCACGGCCCAGCCGGCGCTCTCTTCGTCATGCTGCAAATAGCCCTGGATGGGTCTGACAACCGTCCAGCCATCTTTAAGGTGGAGACTGAGCACCGGATCAAACTGCGCGCCACTGACAACCATATCGACATAACCCTCTACGGTCATCGTTGCGCTCTGTTTAGCGTAGCCAGGCAAGCGGCTGGCACCCACCATCCGCCAAAGACGCTCCTCTTGTACCAGGAAGCGCGTTTGATCGGTCAATGCGCGGGCGAGTCCATGATGCTGATGGCTGGGATGAACCATGATGTCGGCGCCGTAGAGGGTCGGCCCGGTGGGATCGTGATCGAGAAAGGTACCGCCGCACGTAAGAATATCCCACGGATCATCGATGTGAAAATCAAACATGCGCAGGCGTAGTGTGAAATGAACGCCCGCTACTTCGTTGCGATCGACATCCGCGGCAACAAACTGCCCTTGTGGGAAAACTTTCCGATGATCATCCAACTCCTCGAGCGTATAAGGCGTCTCAGTCGGATAGACGAGTTTGCAAATTGCGATAATTGCCTCGTAGTCCGTCGGATCCAGGTGCCGAATCTGATAGTTGGCTGGCAGCATGACGGACGCCTTTCGTGAGTTTGGAAGTCCGCTTGGGAAGCAGAGAATAATCGCCGACATTCGTCGCCCCGGCGCAGAACTCCGATGGGGGGTCGAATGCGGCTGCATAACTGTACCATTCTCCTGAGATGCGTGAAGAAAGGCAGGAATCCGCAAAAACGGCCGCGCACAAGGAAACTTCCTACAGCCCGTCGAAGTCGATTGAAGGCAGATTTTAAGTACTGAAATCGACGAGGCGGCGTCCGCCCATATTCGGTGGCGAAGTCCGCGCGGTCGTTTGGATTGGTGTTTTGCGGCCGCGTCACCCGCGCCCAGCCGGTTTGTGGCGCAGCCAAAGCTCAAGCAGCGCGCGGGCGTCGTGGCGATAGATGGCCGTCAACGACTCGTCGAAATCCTGTTCTTGATCCAAGATGGCCACCAGCGATTGCAACAACGGCAGCTTCTGCGTCATGCCCCGCACAAAAGCATAACATCGCGCAGTGGTTTCGGGATCGAATGCCGTAGCAGACAGGAATGAGTCCGCAGCCTCGGCCGGCGGCAGGTTCTGAACCTCGGCTTCCCATTTTTTGACCAGCGGATTCTTTGGCTCGACGCGGGCGGCGATCGTGCGTGCAGCGCCAGCGGCGAACCACGCCGGCACGCTGCCGAAACTTAACAGAAAGCCCCCGGCCACTTGCTCCGCCGCCAAGGCCGGCAAGATTTCGTCCTTGCCGGACGATGCCACGAAGCAGGCGTACATGTCCGATCCTGTCGATTGGGCATGCCCCACTGTGCCGCGCGGCGCCTCGCGTTGCTCGACGATGCGGACAAACTCGTCATAGTCAGACGATTTTTGGAGGACGAACAGAATCAGGCTTCCCTTCACCAGCGGCGCCGCGCCGTCGAGCTTGAGCAGCCTGACAATCTTGGCTCGCTCGGTCTCGGCCAGCTTGGCAACTTCCGCCAGTCGTTCCGCCGAGACGTTGCCAAGCAGTATAAAATTCGCGGACTGAAGCGGTTTCGTCCGACCTTCCGGAGCCACGCCTGCCCAAATCTTTTCGGCGCGTGCGACGCGCTTGCTGGTCAGTTCGTCGTGGGCCAAGAGCTTGTCCTCGGCCCTCTCGATCGCCACGGTCAAGGGCAAGGCGGCGTCGGAGCCATCGAACTTCGCCCCGGCATTGATCCAGGCCTCGAAGCGTGCGATCGTCTCGGACGAAACTGGGGGCTTGTCCTTCGGCATGCGATCGCCGTCGATGCCGCGCAGTCGCTTCACGAGCAAACTGTCTCTTGCCTTATTCGGCACAACCGCGTTGCCCGACGTGCCTCCCTCGAGCAGCGCGGCAAATGTCTCCAGCCTAAGCTGGCCGGCCGGCTTCTCACCGCTGTGGCAGGCAGTGCATTGCGCCACCAGCACCGGCGCCAGATCGCGGACGAACTGCGCGCTCTGCGGGCCGTTACCTTTGGCAAGTGCGTCGGGGGGCGTCACCGGCGGTTGCTGCCCTAAGGGGGCGGAGGGGTCGCCACCGTCGAAGCGCGCTCCGGCGTCGATCCACAGCGAAATCACCATCAATTCTTCGGGACTGACGGGATCTCCGCCGCGCGGCATCGCGCCTGTGAACATCACCTCGACCAGGCGGCTGGCTTGGCTTGCTCCGGGACTAATGATCGGTCCGTTGCGAGATCCTTTTGCCAATGCGGCAAAGCTCGCCATGCTCAGTCCACCTTGCGCGTTGCGGATGTGGCAGTTGCCGCACCGGCCGATCAGAATCGGCGCCACGTCGGCCGTAAAACCAGGAGGGGGCGGCGCCGCACCCATGGGCTGTTTGGCCTTGCCCGACTTCTTGGCTTTGGTGGTTTGCTTGGACGCGGGCGCTTTCTTCTTGGCAGCAGTCTTCGATTTGGCCGACGCGGCTTGTTGCTTGGCGACCGCTCGTGCGGCGGCGACCAGCCGCTGTTGGATCGCCTCGACCTGCGGACGCAAAGATTCCGGGATCTCCATCGCGCCGAGCGCATCGAAGCTCGCTTGCGCTTCTTCGAGCGCCGCAGCCGCCTCGTCCGTATTCTTGTCGCGAAAGAACTTGCCCGCCGTCACCAGCGACTGCTCGATCGACTTGATCACAGTGCCAGCATCGTCAGCGGTGGCAGCCGTTGGCACGGCACAGCACACGATTGTGGTGACGATGGCCCCGATGTTGAATGCCGTACGCATACAGAAAGCCGGTGCCGAGGTCTATCTTTCGTACGGCCGGAGGGCTCCAAAGCGCCCACGGCAACCGGCCCCGTCGCAAGTCAAACGCGCCCCTGCCTGTATCACATTTTGCCCTATTGTTGCGCAATCCACCACGCACTGGCACATTAACAGTACGTGCGCGACCGCTGAACAGATTGCTTGGCTAGGCCATCGCGGCTGTGACGCCAGCAAGACGCTTGGGCCGAATCGCCGATGGGCCCCCGCGAAACGTGTCGGATGCACGTCTGACGGCGACTGATTCTATTGTGCCCGCCGGGTCAGGATCTCGGCCCGCATGGCCGCGATCCTGACCATTTCCGTCTGGCCCCACGGGGGATGCACGTGCGCTCGCCTTGTCGGTCGTCCTCGATGACGATTTAGCTGTCGATCCGTCTATTCTGGCGAATCGCTCGCGGCATCCGAGGGAGGATCGGATCGCTGTCCTGGTATCGCATCCTGCGGGACCATGTTGCGCGCGAACAATATGGCGCGCAGCGATCCCGGCGCGGGGACCGGCTCTTTACCGAACCGGTGATAGTGGGAATACAGCCACTGGAACAACTGCTCGGTGTACCCTTGCCCAAAGTAATGAAAGCCGTAGACCTTCATTTCCTGGTCCGACAATACCAGAAAATCTGGGGGGTGCTGTTGAAACGCTTCCAGAATGCGCTGCTCACCAAACATCATGACTTCCACCGGCATCAATGTGACGTACGGAGTGGGATTCACACGCCGCGAGAGGTAGTTGAGCATAATGCCTTCGGGAGCAACCGCGAGCGTAGCATCTACAGGTGCGAGGTCGTCGATTTCTTCGAGAATTCGATTCACTTCATTGCCACGCGCATCAGCCCAGAAGGCGTCGGCGCCGGAGCCCACCTGCACGGAGAGGATGCCAAACAATCCTGCCGTCAGATTCATGCAATAAGCGACCAAGACGGACAACGTCCCCAAAAACGCGCCGCGCAGTGGATACCCACACCCGCCAAACCGCTGCATAAACTGCGGAACCCAATCCCATACCGCTACGATCAACAACATGACTCCCGGCATCGCCAGGGAAAAACCGTAATGGGTGATGCGGACAAATAAAATAATTTTCCCCAGCAGCAGCAACGAAAACAGCAGCAGTGAAATCGGCAGCACGAGTCCCGCGCGCTGCTGCGGATCTGTTTGCCGCAACCAGCGCACGCCTACGCCGCCGAGCGCGGCGAGCAGGCACACCGGCAGCGGACACACGGCGTCTGTTATCGGAAAGGACTTGAAGTACCAGCCAAGTCCGCCCGCGATCGCCACAAAGCACGCAGTGGCGGCAGCTATCTGGGCGTCGCGTTTCTGCCCCCAAGCAAATCCGATGGCAGCCGGGATCCCCCACAGGATTCCGTACCAAATTGTGATTCCCAACAGCTTTCCCGTCTGCACGGCCGGATCCAGCAGTCCCATGGTCTGGCGATAAAACGGCATGGCGACAATCTCGGCGGAAAACATCCACCGAAATCCGCCCAGCGTCCCTAACACCGCCTCGCGCATAGGGAGCGCCAGCGACAACAGAGCAACTGCCATCACCGCGGGCAGCAGCAGGGGTCCGATATACACGGCCGCCGTAACAGGCAGTCTCGCAGCAGGCTGCTTTTGCGCCCAGAACGCCAACGCGATTCCCACGGGCGCGGCGCAGCCGATGGCGACGAAAAACTCGGGCTTAGTTAGGAATACGAGTCCGCTACACAATCCGCACCAGGCGACGTCCCACAGCCGGCCGCCGCGCGCGTACCGCCCAATGAAAAACATCGCGGCCAGTGATAACACCAGCCCATGCGTCATCTCGTGCGAGTAGGGACAGATATAGTTGTAGTTGCCGACGATGCTATATCGTGAGAAACCGAAGATAAGCACGAACGTTAGACACCCAACGAATGCCGACGTGCGACTACCGACCTGCATTAACAAGGAATAGAGTATCGCCAGCAACACGCCCAGGATGGCAAAGTTCGCGAGCGCCAGCACGCGCAGACTGACCCCGAACAGGCCAAACCAAACGGCGTTCACGTAGGGTGATAACGGACCGTTGAAGTATGCCAGGTCGCGATACAACACCTCCCCCTCGGTCAATCGCCACGGGGTGTACAGCTCGCGGCCGAAATCGACCACCGCATCAGGCCACCGACCCCAGGTCCAATACATCATGGCGATCGCCGCCAGCCCGATCACGGTCGGCGCAGCCCAACGCGCGACCCCGACGGCCCGCTCGTCAGGCGGCGGTGCCGGCGGGGGATCGGGTTTCTTTTGCGGTTTGGCCTTCTTCATCGCCGTGCCACTGGTCGCGTTGGTTCAATGCCGGCAGTTCCGCAATCTCGTGCCTGCGACGAGCAACGTGACAGACGTGTCGTTTTCGATAAATCGCCGATGTCGACCGCCGCGCTATTAATGCGAAGGCAAACACGAACGAGGCAACGATTTGTCGCCGGGGGGCGCAGGTTCGCTAGGGGGTTTTTGTCTTCGGCGGGGAGGCCGGCTGCAGCGGGATTAACTTCACTGTCAGATTCGTGAGCTTGCCGGTGAAGCGGAATGGCACCTGATAATCGTCGTCGTCGACCGGCGTGCCCGTATCGGCGCCAATGTCGAACGTTTCATCCCATTGCAGCGTGAGCGGAATCGTACGCGCCATTTTCTTGCTGGCCACTTCGCGGCCGTCGACCTTCAGGCTGCCGGTGCCCCCCTTGGCCCGGGCCGCGATGCCGGCCAGTAGGCCGACAGCCACCCCGGGAGCCTCGTGCTTGAATTCGAAAGTCAAAGTGTGTTTGCCCGGTGTCAGGGCTTCGGCCCCTTCCCACCGCAGGCGCTCGAGATCCAACAAGTTCCAAAGGAAAACCGGCTTTCCCTTGAGAAGATAAAAACCGAAACCGGCGAATCGTCCGCCGCCGGTCACGAGCATCCCCTCGGCGCCCGAGCTGGGAATCTCAACGTCGGCCGAGATCGTGTACGACTTGCCCAGCAGACTCGGCGCGTCGCCGTGAGGAATGCCGGTCAACTCGCCGGCGTAGCTAAAAGTCGTCCGATCGGCAATGAGATTCGGTCGTGGTGCCATTAATCGCACGGCTACCGCAGCATCGAGCGGCAGCACCTGGTATTTGGCCGCTTCCACCCACAGCAGTTCTTGCAGTTCCTTGAGTTTATCGGGATTGGTCGCGGCCAGGTCGTTGCTTTGCGTCCAATCCTTCGTCAGATCGTACAGTTCCCATTCAAAGCCGTTGGCGGGATCATTCGTCGTGGCGCCGATTAGATTCCACGGTGCCCGTAGCGGCGTGGTGCTGGCGATCCAGCCGTCGTCATAGATCGCTCGATCCCCCATCATCTCGAAGTATTGCGTCTTGTGCCGCGACGGCTCCTTGGCCGTGGCCTTGTCGAAGGTATATGCCAGGCTTACCCCTTCGATCGGCTTCTGCGGTGTGCCGTTGACCGATTCGGGTTCAGCGATATTGCAGGCCTCGAGTAGCGTCGGCACGATGTCGATCACGTGATGAAACTGCCAGCGCAGGCCCCCCGCGTCCTTGATCCGCTTCGGCCAGGCGATGGCCATGCCTTGCCGCGTCCCCCCAAAGTGCGATGCCACCTGCTTGGTCCATTGAAAGGGCGTGCTGAACGCCCAGGCCCAGGGGACGGCCATGTGATTGTAGGTGCGCTCCGACCCCCACGCGTCGTAGAACTTCTGCAATTGCACATCGACCGGAACGTTCAAGCCGTTGAAGCAGGCAACTTCGTTAGGCGTGCCCAGTTGCGTTCCTTCGGCACTGGCGCCGTTGTCGCCGCTGATGTAGATCACGATCGTATTGTCGAGCTTGCCCAAATCCTGCACGGCCTGAATGACGCGGCCAATTTCGTTGTCGGTATAGGCCAGGTAAGCGGCGTATACTTCGACTTGCCTGGTGTAGAGTTTCTTCTGGTCGGCGTTGAGTGAGTCCCATTCAGGCAACAATTCCTTCGGCCACGGCGTGAGCTGCGCGTCCGGCGGTATCACGCCGAGTTTTTTCTGGTTGGCAAAAATCTGCTCGCGCAGGGCATTCCAGCCCATGTCGAACTTGCCCTTGAATTTCGCAACCCATTCGGGCGTGGGATGATGTGGCGCATGCGTTCCGCCCGGCACGTACTGACAAAAAAACGGCTTATCAGGCGCGATCTCGTCGAGTTGCTTGATCCAGCCGATCGCGTCGTCGGCCATGGCCGTGATCAAGTTCCAGCCCGGCTTGCCGACGTAGGGGTAAATCGCCGTCGTGTTGCGAAACAAGTTCGGCTGCCACTGGCTGGTATCGCCGCCAAGGAAGCCATAGAAATACTCGAAGCCCAGGCCGGTGGGCCAGCGATCAAAGGGGCCCACCTGGCTGGCCTGAAATTCCGGCGTGTTGTGCGCTTTGCCAAACCACGATGTGCTGTAGCCGTTCTGCTTCAGGATCTCGCCGATCGTGGCCGAGTCCTTGCCGATCAAGCTGTTGTAGCCCGGGTAGCCGGTAGATTGCTCGGCCACCACGCCGAAGCCGACCGAGTGATGATTGCGTCCTGTCAGCAGCGCGGCGCGCGTGGGTGAACAGAGCGCGGTGGAATGAAACATCGTGTAGCGCAGGCCGGCCTTGGCCACGCGATCGAGCGCCGGCGTGGGGATCACGCCGCCGAAGGTGCTGGGGGCGCCGAAGCCGACGTCGTCGGTCATGATCAAGAGCACGTTCGGCGCGCCCTTAGGGGGCACGATTCGTGGCGGCCACGAGGGTTTCGATTGCTCTGCGTTGAGATTGATGACGCCGCCAAATTTTGCCGGCGGTGGTGGCAGATAGCGGCCGTCGATCGTTTGGGTCGCGTTCGCCGTGGCCGCGGCAACGGCCTGCGCCTGTTTGGCCTCGGCCGCACTGTCGGCAGCCTGGGCGCGCTCGAGTGATAATGCCTCGCCCGCAATCGCCAGGCAGCACAGCAGCAAGCCGTGCCGCGCCAAGGCGCAGACTCGTCGATGCGACGATTTCATATCGGTTCCCTCCAATGGTTAATCCTGTCGCGCGTGCGTGATCCGCTCCGCGTCAATCGTAGCGATAGTTACCCTCGCCAGCGAGACCGCGTCTTCGCGCGTGGCTATTCTAGCAACGTGTCGACGTCGTGCGGCAAGGACGATTACATCCCTCACGCGTAAAGCTGGGTCGCGGTGTTGCCGTTCGTCGGGATTGCGGCCTCCTTGCGGCCTCGGCGAGTCCCTCGGCACCGGTTCATGTCGTCAGAAATGCAAGTTAGGGGGCTTGTAATGCCGAACCGTTAGCAGACCATGCGGTAAGGGGGAAAAGTGCCATTTCCACGGTTCGTATCGTCTCTCGACGCTAACCAATAATGTTGTAAGAACCATTAGCGGCTTTTCTTAAGTCTTCGCGGAAGGAAAAACATGTCTCGACTACTGACACCTGTCGCGCTGGTAACCACGCTGTGCTTGGCGGTTTCGATTACGGACGCCGCCCAGCGCGGCCGCGGCGGTGCCAAGGAAGGTGGCGAGCGCAATGCAGCATCGCGCGAGGGCAGCTCGCGCAAGACGCAAGGCGAGGGCTCAAAATCGGCAGGTAATAAAGCGCCCGGAGGAGAATGGTCCGAGCGTTCGCACAGCGGCCCGACGAATCATGCACAAACGGGCGGCCAGGGAGAACACTCGGCCGCCGCCGGGGCCGCAGCAACCAATCGAAACGGGACGTCGGCCACAGGCAAGCAAGGCGCTGCCGCAGGCGCAGCGGCCGCGAATCGCAATGCGCCGGCAGCGACAGGCGCGCAAGGTGCAGCAGCCGGTGCTGCGGCCGTAAACCGAAATAACCCGACAGCCACGGGCGCACAGGGCGCCGCCGCAGGAGCAGCAGCCGCGAACCGCAATTCACCTCCAGTCTCTGGCGCCCAAGGTGCCGCGGCCGGCGCCGCTGCGGCCAATCGTAATTCCCCGCAGTTATCCGGCGCGCAGGGCGCTGCCGCAGGCGCCGCCGTAGCAAATCGTAACTCGCCCGAGATTTCCGGCGCCGCCGGATACGCCGCGGTGAGAAACTCGGCGAACACCTCGGGCTTCTACGGCTCTGGATGGTACGGCGCTCATCCGAACGCTTGGGTCGGCACGGGCTGGGGCGCTGGGGGCATCTGGGCACCGACTGCCTGGGGCACCTTTGCCGGGATGTACGGATACGGCAACAACACACCGCTGTCGTATAACTACGGCGGCAACGTGGCCTACCAGAATGGCAATGTGGTCATGAACGGCCAGTCCCTCGGCACGGCCAGCGCATTCAGCCAACAAGCGGCTGATTTGGCCGAGACCGGCGCACAGGCCGATGTCGCAGGCACCGAGAAATGGCTTCCCCTGGGCGTCTTTGCCATGGTACGCAACGAGCAACAGCACCCCCAGCTCATCCTGCAAATGGCAGTCAACGAGCAAGGCATTTTGCGTGGCAACTATACCGACGAAGTGTCGGGCCATACGGCGCCGATTCACGGCGCTGTCGACAAGCAAACGCAACGCGCTGCCTGGACCGTGGGCGACAACAAGTCCACCGTCATGGAAGCCGGCCTGAACAATCTCACCCAGAACGAAGCGCCGGCGCTGATCCACAAGAACGGCAAGACCGACCATTGGATCCTGGTGCGCCTCGAGCAGCCGAAAGAAGTCGGCGCCGCGCCAACCGAATCCGGGCGATAATACAGCCAGACGATTTGCCACCGCCGAGCCGCAGGGGCAAGCGCGCTTTGCTCGCCCTCGCGTTCGAGCAATCGAACAGCCTAACGGTCAAACGCGAAAATCCGCTTCCAGTCGTTCTTCATGCTGATCACGCTCCATCCCTGCTTGTGGGCTTCGGCCGCCAGGTCGGCGGAGAATGTGCCGACTATGGACTGTGCCCCGTAGGCGTACTCGCGCTCGGCATCGTCGTGATGTACCAGCATCATCAGCCGCGCGCCTTCGCCCGCCTGCGTCCATTCCAGCATCTGCTGGTCTCCGGTGGAATTACCGAACGCCGCGTACGGCCGTAGCCCAATAAAAAGATTTATCGCTTCCGGCTTTCCACCACGATCGTCTATCAGCAATACCTCGGGCAGCTTTGCCAAGCGCGGTTTGCCGTCCGGACCCGTTTCATATTTCACTTTGGCGGCCGAACCCACGACTTGCTCGGGCGGAATTCCATACACCTTCTCCGCGTACACGCGCACGAATTCCTGGCCCCCGCCCGTAACGATGTAGGTTTTGAAACCTTTGTCGCGCAGATACCGGATGACTTCCACCATGGGCTGATAGACCAGCTCGGTGTAAGGTCGCTTGAAGCGTGGGTGAATGGCCGTGGCCAGCCAGTTCCTGGCCATTTCCTGAAACTCCTGCACCGTCATACCGGCGTGAGTCTCGGCCATGACGCGTTCGAAGTCCTGAATCGTAAATCGCTGCATCGCGTCGCGATCACCCGACAGAATCGACCGAAACGGTTCCTGTGTTTTCCATTCCGGATGCCGCGGCGCGAGTGCCTCGACGCGATCGAATGCGAAGGTCACCTGCGTGTAGATCGGTTGCTCGACCCACAGCGTGCCATCCTGGTCGAACGTGGCGATGCGTTTGTCCGGCGCCACATAACGCGGGTTACCCTCGGTCGTAGTCGCTTGCGCGAACTCGACGATGGCCCGTTTGGCAGGACAATCGTTCCACGAGGCAAGCGGATCCGTCTGCGCACGCAAGGACGCAGTGCCCAACAGCAGGCCACAAATCGCCAACAGCGGCGCGCGCCGAAACGCAGAAAGAACAAGCATGCTCATCGTCTCACAGGGCAGGTCGCGTAATTTCAGGCGCAGCTTTCAAAGTGCTATTTTCCTTTTTGGCCCTGAATGGCTTTCAGGATTTGCTCCTTCACCGCTTCCATATTGAAGCTGGCGCCTTTTTGCATTGGCGGAAAATCGATAAAACTTTGCGCCCCCTTCGCCACCTCTTGTTGCACGAAGACAAAACGCCAGAACTCGTAGACGAACCAGTTGTAGAAGCTGAGCGAACCGCCCTTGCCGTCGGGCATGCCTGTTCGCTCGAACGGGTCCAATCGCAGGTTGACCAGGATCGGCCAATCCACCTTCTCGGTCGCGCCTAGCCAGCCGTTCGGCTGATTGGTGAAGCGATACTTAAAGTCGTCGATCCGCACGGCGCTGAGCGTGCTCTCGGTGAAGTAGTAGATCTCGTGCCGCTTCGAAGGGCCCTTTCCCGTGATCAAGTCCATCTGGTTGTAACCATCGAGATGAACCTTGTAGGTGGTATCGCCGAGCTGCTTGCCCTTGGTCAGCTCTTCGGCGATATTCGGATTGCCTGCCGCGGCGCAGAAGGTCGGGAACCAATCGAGACCCGAGACAATGCTGTTCTCGACCTTGCCGGCCGGTACCTGGCCGGGCCAGCGAATGATCATCGGCGCGCGAAAGCCACCTTCCATTGCCGTCCCCTTGCCGCCGGCGAACGGCGTCTGGCCGCCGTCGGGCCAGGTGAAGTTTTCACAGCCGTTATCGCTGCTAAAGGCCACGATCGTATCGTTCTCCATGCCTTCGTCGGCCAGCTTCTTCATCACCGCCCCCACGATGTCATCCAGTTGTGCCATGCCGGCCTCCTGGATCGACCAGCCATTTTGCGAGTTGCGCATCTTCTGGTACTTGTCCGACAGGTGAGTCACCACGTGCATGCGCGTGGGATTCAGCCACACGAAGAACGGTTTGCCATCCTTCTTGGTCTTGTCGATGAACTTCACGGTGGCCTCGAGAATCTCGTCGTCGACCGTTTCCATCCGCTTGGGATACAACTCGCCGGCGTCCTCGATCTTTTGCTTGCCAATCTTGCCCCACCGCGGCTGCACGGTCGCATCGTCCTTGTCCGTGGCCCAACTATGGAGCATGTTGCGCGGCCCGACTTTGTCTTTAAGCTCCTGCGGGTAGTTGGGGTGCGCGGGATCCTCCATCGCATCCAGGTGATACAGGTAGCCAAAGAACTCGTCGAACCCGTGGACGGTGGGAAGAAACTCGTTCTTATCCCCCAAGTGATTCTTGCCGAATTGACCCGTGGCGTAGCCCATGCTGCGCAGTGCCGTGGCAATCGTGGGGGCCTGCGCTGGCATGCCCAGCGATGCTCCGGCTTGTCCCACCGTGGTCAGGCCAGTGCGAATGGGCAGCTCGCCGGTGATGAAGTTGGCCCGGCCGGCAGTGCAACTCGCCTCGGCATAGTAATCGGTGAAAATCATCCCCTGCGCGGCCAGGCGGTCGAGATTGGGCGTGCGTCCGGCCATCATCCCGCGGTGATAGGCGCCGACGTTAAACCAGCCGATATCATCCCCCATGATGAAGATGATGTTCGGCTTTTTAGCTGGTTTCTGCGCCAATGCCGGCGTGGCCGCCAACAGCGGCGTGAACATCGCCAAGATTATTGCGCCGTAAAGTGTGCCACGATTTCCGAATCTCATCGGTATGTCTCCAGAAGGGAGGACGTGTTTTGTCAATCGCGTGGTCCATCGCACGATCGTTCGTCATGCGTACGAAAGCGATCAGCCCTCGATTCCGAATGGAATGGAAAAGCCACGCCCAGTATAGAACTCGACCAAGCGATTGCAACGAAAGTCTGATCCGCGATCAAACTACGATTGGTTGCGGATCATGTCTGACGCTTTTTCCGCAATCATGATCACCGGCGCGTTGGTATTCCCACCGACAATGCTTGGCATGACCGCGGCATCAATCACGCGCAAACCCGCTACGCCGCGCACACGGAGCTGCGGATCGACGACCGACGTTTCATCCTGCCCCATGCGGCACGTGCCCACCGGGTGGTAAACCGTTTGCGCGTTCTGTCGGATATGGTCGGCAATCTCCTCGTCGCTTTGCGCGCTTGAGCCCGGGCAGAACTCGGGTCCGCAATAGGGTGCCAGAGCGCGGGCTGCGGCAATCCGCCGCGCCAATTTCACGCCGTCAACCAACACCTGCAAGTCGTCGGCCGCGGCCAGATAGTTTGGCTCGATGCGCGGCGCGTGCAGCGGATCATTATCGACTAAAGCGATGCTACCCCGGCTCTGCGGCCGCAACAGCGTCGGACCGATCGTAAATCCATGCCCGGCCGGCCGCACGAATCCATGATCCAGATAATAGGCGGGTCCGAAGTGCAGCTGCAAATCGGCCTCGGGCAATTCGGGCTGCGTCCGCGCAAAGCCGCCCGCCTCGCCTACGTTAGACGTAAACGCTCCGCGCCTCAGCAGCAGATACTTCAGTAAGTTCAGCAGCGTCTCGGCGCTGGCCAGCGAAATCGGCTCAGTGCACTCGAACGCCACGGGCACAATCAGATGATCTTGTAGGTTCTGCCCCACGCCGGGCAAGTCCACCATGACGGGGATGCCTAGCGACGCGAGATGCCCGGCCGGCCCGATGCCCGACAGCAGCAACAATTGCGGCGAATTGATCGCCCCGCCGCACAGCAATACCTCGCGCGCAGCGCGCACCCGTTCTAACTTACCGCCGCGGCTGAATTCGACTCCGGCGGCGCGGCCCCCCTCGATCAGTACACGTGTCGCATGCGCGTGGGTCAGAACTTTCAGATTGCCGCGCTTCAGCACGGGCTTCAGGTAAGCGGCCGCGGTGCTATGCCGCGCCCCTCGTCGCTGCGTGACTTGAAAAATGCCCACGCCCGGTTGACTGGCGCCGTTGAAATCGTCATTGGCCGGCAAGCCGCTTTCGACGCCTGCGGCGACAAACGCCCTCGACAGCGGATGCACATGGCGCAAGTCCGAGACCCACAACGGGCCGCCGGTGCCATGCCACGTGTTCGCGCCGCGCTCCTGATTCTCGGCGCGCTTGAAGTAGGGTAGCACGTCACGGTAGCCCCACCCCGTGGCGCCCGCTGCTTGCCAATCGTCGTAGTCGCGTCCGGCGCCGCGCATATAGATCATGGCATTGATCGAACTGCACCCTCCCAGCACCTTGCCGCGCGGCCAATAGAGCGTGCGTCCGGCCAGCTGTGGTTGCGGCTCGGTCTGATAATCCCAGTCGAGCGGCGTTTTGAATAACTTCGAAAAGGCGATAGGAATATGTATGTCCGCCCGGCGGTCCGGGCCGCCCGCTTCGAGCAACAGCACCCGCGCCGCGGAGCTCTCGCTGAGCCGGTTGGCTAGCACGCAGCCGGCCGAACCTGCGCCGACAATTACATAGTCGAATTCTGTTGCCGACGAGCTCAATCGAGTCCTCCCGCCGCACTTTCGAGAGTCGCATTGCCGAACGGCCGAGCCGACCACGGGAATCGTGTCGAGAACCCGGCGAACGATACCGCCGTCAGGCGAAATTACAGTCGCGAAATACCACAGTCGCGTGCAATCGCGGGGCGCGACATCTATATAGCGGTGTTGGCCAACTATTCGACGCGGACTAAGTGCCGCGATGCTATCACGCGAGCACCCTATCCAGCTACTAAATCCGGCCTGATCGTGCGTTACTGCGGGCGCCAAGCCGCAAAAGTCCGTTGCGCCCTATCGGGTTAGCTCGCTATCAACCCCGCGGTCGACCGCATTCCATTCCTGCGCCGGAGATCGCTCTTTGTAGACCGGCCTATCCGCCACAAAGTATTTCTGGTATGATTCTTACGGTTTGCCTTGCCCGAGGATCGTCGGCATAGTTTGGACCTTGGGCCCCCCGACGCAGCGGCAGACTACAAGCCCGGCGGCGACCGCCGGCTCGCCCGTGCCAGTGCCGCCCTCGCGGGGCACCCGTTTGTTGCCTTTGGGCGGACGTTCCCTACTTGCTGGCCCGTACACGCTGGCTGCGATCGAGCAACTTGCCGGTCGAGCTGCCTACCACCCGGTTCATCCGGGACTTAGGACCAATGCGACGCAACGACATACGCAACATCGCCATCATCGCTCACGTCGACCACGGCAAAACGACGCTGGTCGACTGCTTACTACGCCAAAGCGGCGAGTTCCGCGCCAGCCAATTGGTCGGCGAGCGGATTCTTGATTCCAACGACCTAGAACGCGAACGCGGCATCACGATTCTGGCCAAAAATATCGCCATCCCCTACAAGGGCATGAAGATCAACCTGATCGACACGCCCGGGCACGCCGACTTCGGCGGCGAGGTCGAGCGCGTGCTGCGCATGGCCGACGGGGCGCTCGTGCTGGTGGACGCCGCCGAGGGGCCGATGCCGCAAACCCGCTTCGTGCTCTCCAAGGCGCTCGAGTTCCGGCTGAAGCCGCTGGTGGTGGTCAACAAGATCGACCGTTCCGACGCCCGCGCCCGCGAAGTGCTGGACGAGACGTTCGAATTGTTTCTGGAACTTGGCGCCGACGACGAATTGGCCGATTTCCCTTACATCTTCACCAGCGCCCGCGCCGGTTACGCCACGCACGATCCTGCCAACCCGGGCGACTCGATGCAGCCGCTGTTGGACATGGTGCTGGAAAAAGTGCCGGGCCCCGAGATCGACGACGACGCGCCGCTGCAAATGCTGGTGACCACCCTCGACTGGTCGGAGTACGTCGGCCGCATCGCGGTGGGACGCATTCACTCGGGCCGCATCCGCCGCGGTCAACAGGTCGCGCTCATGCAGTCGGGCGACAATTCCATGACCGGCAAGATCGTGGCGTTGCAGGTTTTCAGCAACCTCGGTCGCCAGGAAGTCGAAGAAGCTGCCGCCGGCGACATCGTGGCGGTGGTGGGGCTGGAACAGGTCGAGATCGGCGACACGATCAGCGATCCGGAAAATCGCCATTCGCTGCCCCGCGTCGAGGTCGATCAGCCGACGTTGGAAATGATCTTTTCGGTCAATAGTTCGCCGCTGGCCGGCCGCGAGGGGCGCTATTTAACCAGCCGGCACCTGCGCGACCGCTTGGCGCGCGAGCTGGAACGCAACGTTGCCTTGCAAGTTCGCCAGGTCGAAGGGAGCGACGCGTTTGCCGTCAGCGGCCGCGGTCTGCTGCACTTGTCGGTGTTGATCGAGACCATGCGTCGCGAAGGGTTCGAAATGTCGATCGGCAAGCCGCGCGTGATCACTCACCAGCGCAACGGTGTTGTCGAAGAGCCGTACGAAACTCTTGTCGTGGAAATTCCGCCAGAGCGAATCGGTCCGGTCATGGAGCTCGTCGGGGCCCGCCGTGGCCAACTGCTCGAAATGGGCACGCGCGGCGAGCTTTCGCACGTCGTGTTTTCGATTCCCGCACGGGGCCTGATCGGGCTGCGCACGCGGCTGCTGAATGCCACGCAGGGAACGGCTGTAATGCATCACCGCTTCGAGGCTTATCGTCCCACGTCGGGTGACGTCCCGGGACGTGGGAACGGCGTGCTGGTGTCGATGATGCCAGGCAAGGCCGTGGCGTTTGGGCTCGATGGCCTGCAAGAGCGGGCCGAGATGTTCATCGCGCCGGGCGCGGAAGTGTACGAAGGCATGATCGTGGGCGAAAACAGCCGCACCGGTGACATGCCCGTCAATCCGACCAAGGAAAAGAAGCTGACGAACATGCGGGCATCGGGAAGCGATCGCAACATCATTCTCAAGCCCCCCCGCGTGATGTCCCTGGAAGAGGCGCTTGAGTACATCGAGGACGACGAGTACGTGGAAGTGACGCCCACCATGATCCGCTTGCGGAAAATGTTGCTCACCGAAAACGACCGCCGCCGCGCCGCACGTCAACGCGCCTAGGCCAGGGCGCATCGCGACGACGGAAATTAGCCGCGTCACAAACATCTTAAATCGCGCGAAGTTGGCACGTCAGAAGATCGTGCCGCGCCACGGCTAACTTGATGTTGCTTCGTCGGCTTGGCGCGCTTCGCGGCTCCCTCTCGCCGCATTTCTTGGGGCGACTTACCGCGGCCGGCTTCACGGCCTGCGGCGTTCGCTGCCATGCCGTAGAATTCGAGGCATGCGAACAGACCCCCCATTGACGTTGCGCGGACAGAAATCCGCTCGAAACTGCATATTTCCCGGGAAATACGCACTTGTCCGTACGTCAATGGTCAATTGTTGTAGTGGTGAATAATTCCATAAATTGAATAATTCCCCCCGGACGGCAGGCAGTTTTTTGGGGTATTCACCCCATACGCAACCACGCGTCATATGCCCAAGGTGTAACGCCGTCGATTCGCGCCTGATCCCACCACCGCTACACTTAACGCTGCCGTGGTCGTGAATCGGGTCGCAGCAGGCCACGAAAGGTAGCGGATACCGATCAAGACCTCGCACGCTGGGGGAATCGGTTGTTCGCCACTAGAGACCCATCTCAAGCTAGACAAATCGAGAACAACCATCGGGTAGGAGACGTTTTCCATGCAGACTCGGGTGCTGGTCCTATCGGCCTCGGTGGGGGCGGGGCACTTGCGCGCGGCCGAGGCCGTGGAATTGGCTCTTCGCCAGATTGCCCCCCACATCGAAGTTCAAAACGGCGACGTGCTGGAATTCACCAACGCTGTGTTTCGCCGCATGTACGGCACGGCGTATCTCGATCTGGTGAACTACTTTCCGCACTTCGTCGGCTACTTCTATGATTGGCTGGAAGGAGACGGCGATACACGCACCCGCAAGCGCGACCGCCTGCGGCAAGCCGTGCAAAAGCTGAATCTGGGGGCTTTCGAGCGATTCTTGACCGACCAGCAATGGAACCTGGTCATCAATACCCACTTTCTGCCGGCCGACCTGATCGCCACGCTGCGCACGCGCGGCAAGTTGGGCCTGCCCCAAGTCACGGTCTGCACCGATTTCGACACTCATCGCTTGTGGATCAATCAGCCCTGCGAACGCTACTTTTGCGCGACCGACGAAGGCTCGCTCCACCTGCAGCATTACGGCGTGCCGGCCAGCGATATCGACGTCACGGGCATTCCCATCCATCCGGTCTTTGCCGAACCTGCCGATCGGGCCAAGTGTCTGGCCCAGCAGGGACTCGTGGGCGATCGCCCCGTGCTCTTACAACTCTGTGGAGGCTTTGGCGTCGGTCCGGTGGAAGCCGTCTTCCAGGGTTTGCTGCACGTGGAACGGCCCTGCGAAATTGTCGCCGTGTGCGGGCGTAATGCCGAGCTCAAAGAGGCGCTCGAAAAGCTGCCCACGCCGGAGCGTCATCGCGTGAAGATCCTGGGACTGTCTCGAGAAATCGACCAATTGATGGGCTGCGCCGACCTGTTGATCTCGAAGCCGGGCGGGCTGACAACGTCTGAAGCCCTGGCACGCGGTCTGCCGATGGTGATCGTCAATCCGATTCCCGGCCAAGAGAGCCGCAACAGCGACTACTTGCTGGAAAGCGGCGCAGCAGTGAAGGTGAATCACGTCTGCACGCTGACCGCCAAAATCAATGAACTGCTGGCACAACCAGATCGACTGCAGCAACTGCGCGCCAAAGCCCGGGCGATCGGGCATCCAACGGCGGCGTTCGACGTCGCGCGGCGCAGCCTGGCCGTGATCGGCATAAAGTCCGAGGTTGCCGCGCCCTCGGCGGCCCACGCGTAATTCGCCTTGAAGAAAAGGCCGCGCCCTGTTGTCGACAGCACGCGGCACGCTTGCCATGACCGCACTCCGTTCGTGCCGCGGGGCATTTAAACCCCATTTCTTGCATCCGAAGTCGTGCCGCCTTGGACCCATCGACCGAAAAACTCGCATCCCCGGCGCCCGCTAATCCGCGACCGCCGCTGCCGGCCAACGTCAAGCTGCTGGGCCTGACGAGCCTGGTGAACGACATCGCCAGCGAAATGATTTATCCGCTGCTGCCCGATCTCTTAAAGGGGATCATGGGCGTCGGTTACGGCCAAATCGCAATTGTGCTCGGCGTTATCGAAGGCATCGCCGAGGCCGTTTCGAGCATTCTGAAACTTTTCGCTGGCAGTTGGTCCGACCGCACCGGTCGCCGCAAAAGTTGGATCGTGACCGGTTACAGCATGGCGGCCGTCGCGCGACCGCTGCTCGGTTTGGTCGTTCTGCCGTGGCAAGTGCTTGCCTGCCGCGTCGGCGACCGGCTAGGCAAGGGACTACGCACCAGCGCCCGCGACGCCGTCATCGCCGAGAGCACGCCGCCGGCCATTCGGGGCTGGGCCTTTGGGTTTCATCGCGCTATGGACCATCTGGGCGCCGCGATTGGCCCCGTGATTGCCACCTTGTTCTTGTGGTGCTGGCCCGGTCATGTGCAGACGCTGTTCATGCTGACGATTATTCCGGGCGCGGTCGTGGTGGGCATCTTGTTTTTCGGGCTGCGCGAGCCGCCGCGATCGGTCGTGGCCGCGCAGCCATTCGTTTGGTCGCTCGCGCCGTTTGATCGCAACTTTCGCTTGTATTTGTTGTCGCTCGCCGTGTTCACGCTAGGCAACTCCAGCGATTTGTTCTTGCTCGCCCGCAGCGGCCAATTGGGCGTGCCCGAAGCGCTGCTCCCCATCATGTGGTTTGTCTTCCACGTGGCGAAAAGCGCCGGCAATATGATCGTGGGCCGGCTGGTCGAGCGGGTGGGAGCCCGTCGATTGATCGTGGCAGGTTGGACTGCTTATGCGGCCGTGTACCTGGGATTTGCCCTGGCTAGCGAAGCCTGGCACGCTTGGGCGTTATTCATGGCCTACGCGGTGTTCTATTCACTTACCGAACCCCCCGAGAAGACACTGGTGGCCCAGCTTGTACCAGGGGAACGCAAGGGACTGGCCTACGGCTGGTACAACTTTGCGATTGGCGTGGCGGCGATGCCGGCCAGCGTGTTATTCGGGTTCTTATACACGCAGTTTGGCGACTACGGCGCGCTCGTGGCGTTTAGCACCGGCGCTGGCCTGGCCCTCGTGGCGACCGTGTTGTTGTTGGGAGTGAAGCACGAGCGACATACGGGCTAAACAGTCTGTTGCGAAGGGCCGGTACGGCGGCACCGCCAGCGTCTAGTCGCGGACGATTTCAAACGCACTGGCCACTTCGGGCGGAATGCGCGCTAATGCAAAGGTCTTGAAGCTGACGAAGGCCCATTCCGTGGCGGCAGTGGCTAGCACCACGTCGTCGCGGCGGCGGATCATCTTGTAGCGTCGCAGGCAGGAAAGCCGGCGAAAATCAGCGACCCAGGTGCGCACGTTGACCTCGTCACCCTCAAAGGCCGATTGCTGGTACTTGATCTCGTGCGACCGCACGACGAACCCGGCCCCCATTTGCTCGTACGCCTCGGTCGGCCATCCCTGCGCCGCGGAATGCGCAATCGCCGCCGCCAGCGCCCAACGGAGATACTCCAGATTATTGACATGCCCAAGCCGATCGATGTGTTCGGGCGTGACGGTGAGCAGATGTTCGTAGATGGCAGGCATGGGGTACTTGTTCTATTTCGCGGGCCGATGGTTCGGATCGACCCTGTTTGTATCGAGGTGTATAGATCTCGGCGAGGCACGAGGGTTTGTATAGGCGGGCCGGCCGGTGTCGCGAGGTGCGATAAGTCTACCGCGATGCACCGCTGGCGACGATCTAATAGCCGTGTTGTGAAGAGCCGCCAACCTGGAATAGGATATTCGAACCAAGTTGAGAAGCTTCTCCCCGCAACAGGTCAACTCCGATGCGGATCGAACACTCGCTCGATATAAAGGCGCCTGCCGACATCGTCTGGTCTGTCACGACGGATGTCGAGCGTTGGCCGGAGTGGACGCCGACAATGCACAGCGTCCAACGTCTGGATGCAGGTCCGTTCCAGATCGGCAGTTCCGCCCGCATCAAGCAGCCACGGCTCGCCGAAGCCATTTGGCGTGTCACGTCGCTGACGCCGGGCAAGCGGTTCACCTGGGAAACGCAGAACCGCGGAATGCGCATGGTCGCCTCCCACGAAATCCTTCCGCAGGGCGGTGGCTGCACGAGCCACCTTAGTTTGGACATCTCGGGATGGCTGTCCATGCTGCTCGCACCGCTGATTCTTCGCTCGGCAGCCAGTGCCATGGCCATTGAAAACAATCGACTCCGCGAATTTTGCCAACAACTGTCGCGCCAGGGCGAGACGACCGACTAGGTGCGGGGACGATGCGCTAATTTTCGCCCCAGACTGTTGTCGGAACAATCTGACTCCGTCGGCGGCATTTGGCCGAATTTCATTGGGTTTAGGCTCTCCGCTAGGATACTGGCGGGTAGACATATCGGGCGGTGCCACGTAGCCTGGAACTAGGCCGTCCACCGCTGCCGGTCGGTCGACAACACCCCCCTTTTGCCAGGTTCGGCCTGGGATCTTGGCAGCCTGTTCCGCCCGCCGTGCGTTTTTTGGTTGCCCCATATGCTCGCGGGAATCAGCACCCTCTGTTTTGGCGCAAGCTACGCGGTGGCGCTGTCACTGGAAGTGTCACGGCTGTGGTTTCGTAGCGGCCTGCGCGGCGCCTTGCTGGTGCTGTTCGCCTCGGCCGGCCTGTTGGCGCACACTTTGTTCCTGGTTTACCGCGCGACGACCGCCACCAGCACGCCGCTATCGAGCCAGTTCGACTGGTTTCTGGTGGCGGCCTGGGTGCTGGCGGCGACGTACTTGTACCTGAACTTCTACCATCCCCGCACCGCGGTCGGTTTGTTCATCCTGCCACTGGTCTTGGTGTTGGTGGGGGTGGCGCAGTTCTTTGCAAGCCACGAGCCGTTTGCCGAGCGCCGCGCCTCGCAAGTCTGGGGCGCGATTCACGGTGTGTTCATTCTGCTCGGCACCGTGGCCGTGATGGTCGGCTTTGTCGCAGGTGTAATGTACCTCTTGCAGGCCTACCGGCTGAAACACAAGAAGCTGCCGCCACAAGGTTTCCGCCTGCCGAATCTGGAATGGCTTGAACATCTCAACACCCGGGCGATCGTGGTTTCGGCCCTGATGTTGGCCGCCGGTTTTCTGTCAGGCACGGTGCTGAACCTGGTCAACCACCGGTTGCAAATCGACGAATTGCCCTGGACCGATCCGGTGATTTGGACCTCCAGCCTGTTGTTGGTTTGGGTCGCCACGGCCGCCACGTTCAGCGTCGCGTATCGCCCGGCGCGGCAGGGTCGCAAGGTGGCTTACCTGACGGTGGCCAGTTTCCTGTTTCTGGTGTTGGCCGTCAGCCTGCGGTTGTTTCTGCCGAGCGGCCATTCGGCGGCGCGCGACAACCAACTGGGCCGAGAATCAACGCTGAGCACGAGCACGCACGTCCGTACGCCCGGCGGCCGAGGTGCCGCATGAAGTATCAGATGTGCGGTCTCAGCCATCATACGGCGAGTGTCGAAGTGCGGGGCCGCGTGGCCTTTAGCGCCGAGCAGGCCCGCAAGGCATTGAGTTCGCTGCGGGCCCGTTTTCCGGCGGTCGAAGCTGTCGTGCTGTCGACGTGCAACCGCGTCGAAATCTACACAGCCGGAGATACCCCGGCCGGCGTCCCCAGCCACCAGCAAGTTGCAGAGTTTCTGGCCGACTTTCACGGCCTGAATCTGCAGGAGATTTTCGACGATCTATTCGAGCGCACCGGCGAGGACGTGGTGCGGCATCTGTTCCATGTCGCCGCCAGTCTCGACAGCATGGTCGTCGGCGAGCCGCATATCGTGGTCCAGATCAAACAGGCCTACGAACTGGCGTGCGAGCGCGACAGCACCGGACCGCTGACGAACCAGGCATTTCAGGGGGCACTGCGGGTGGCCAAGCGCGTGGCCAGTGAGACCTCGATCAACGAGAAGCGCGTGAGCATCCCCAGCGTGGCCATCGCTGATTTCGCCAAGCAAATCTTCGAGCGGTTCGACGACAAACGGGTGCTGGTGATCGGGGCCGGTGAAATGGCCGAAGAGACACTCCGCTACCTACAAGACGAAGGGGCACGCGACGTGCGCGTCTTGAACCGGAACTACGAGCGGGCGGAACAGTTGGCCCATGCCTGGCAGGGAAAACCAGCGCACTGGGAGCAACTAGAGACTGAGTTGGCTGCGGCTGATCTAGTGATCAGTACGACCGCCAGCAGCGAACCAATCATGACCGCCCAGCGGTTTCAGCCTATCGAGGCGGCCCGCTATCAGCGCCCCCTCTTCATCCTCGATTTGGCGCTACCACGCGATTTCGATCCGGCGATCGGACAATCGCTGGGCGTCTACCTGTATTCGATCGACGACTTGCGCGAGGCCTGCGACCGCAACCGCAAGGAGCGTGAGAAGGAATGGCCGGCTGCGCTGCGGATCGTCGAGCAGGAGACAGCCCGTTTCATGGCGGACTTGAATCACCGGGCCACCGGCCCGATTATCAAGCGCTTGAAGCAGGGCTGGCAGCAAACCACGCAAGACGAACTGCGCCGGCTGCTGAATAAATTGCCGGACCTTAGCGAGCGCGAGCAACTCGAGATTAACCAGTCGTTCGATCGACTAATCAATAAGCTGCTGCACCCCCCGCTCGAATCGCTGCGCGACGAAGCGGCCCATGGGATGCCGCACGCGCTGCTCGACGCATTCAAGCGACTGTTTCAGCTCAAAGACTGACCGCACTCTCGGTACGGTCCGCCGGCGCGAGTCCGCGCTCACTCGCCTTCTTCCCACTCCTCTTCCTCCTCTTCATCATCATCGTCCTCGTCCTCATCATCGTCTTCCCAATCGTCGTCGTCTTCGTCGTCTTCGTCTTCCCAATCTTCATCGTCCTCGTCGTCAACTTCTTCCCAGTCGTCGTCGAAGTCGTCGTCGTCGGCCTCCTCATCCTCCTCATCGTCTTCGTCCTCATCATCGTCGTCGAGCTCTTCGTCCTCGTCTTCGTCCAACTCCTCTTCTTCGTCCTCGTCCGTCTTCTTGGCGAGTGCGCGCACGTCGAGCGCCGCCATGACGGCCGACAAAGACCGCCTCTCGGTGTCGAACTCCTGTTCGAGGGAAATCGTCACGTGTTTTGCTCCTCTTTCAGATCGTAGTTCAGTCCGGGTAAATCCTGATCCCGGTGATCACCGGGGATAGCTTCGTTGATAGCGGTTTGCGTAGCAAGATTTTGCAGCGGCCGCAATTGCGCGGCGCGCGGCAAGTCGTCCAATGTACGTAAACCAAAAGTCCGCAGGAACCGGGGAGTAGTACCATACAAGAAGGG